>CAZHSA010000385.1:0-3693 GCA_964535135.1 uncultured Kordia sp. | reverse complement strand
ATTCGCCTAATACTGAATTTCCTAAGAATCCATCATGTCCTTTGTTCGAATAGCCCATTAAAACAGAGTTGTTGACTTCACCTCCAACTTTACAATACGGACCTAAGGTCGTTGCTCCATAAATTTTAGCCGATAATTTCAACACCGAGTTTTCACACATCGCTAATGCGCCACGTACCACGCAACCTTCCATGATTTCCGCATTCTTTCCAACGTAGATTGGTCCTGAGCTTGCATTTAACGTACAAAAATTCAACGTGGCGCCTTCTTCAATAAATATGTTTTCTGGCGCAATAACATTCACGGTAGCCGGAATTGGTTGTGATGTTCTGTCTTTGGTGAGCAAATCGAAATCTGCTTGAATGGCTGCTGCATTCTTCGAGAAAATATCCCAAGTATGTTCAATGCGTAAGCAGTCTTCTTCATACGAAATCACGTCGTAGGTATCGAAATCGACTTCTTCTTGTTCATCTGTAGAATGGAACGCAATAATTTCATCACCCGAAAAAATAGCTTGCTTTTCCGTCAATCCTTGAATCATCGCGACTAATTCCGCATTGGGTAAAAAAGAAGCATTAATCATTACATTTTCTTCCAACTCTACCATCGGATATTTCTCAGACAAATACTCTTCTGTGATTGTTGTCGTAGTGCCGCCCAAATGTGCTTCCCATTTTTCGCGAATGGTTAAGATTCCTACGCGAATATCAGCAACTGGTCGTGTATACGTAAAAGGTAACAAGGCGTTGCGTACGGTTCCATCAAAAAGAATGTAGTTCATGAGTACTGAATTTTTGTAAATGTAAAAAAAGTGTTGCGTTTGTAAATGCGATTGTCATTATTTTTCAAAAAAAAATGCCTTCCAGTTTCCTGAAAGACATTGTACTTTGAAAAGTCAAAATTCTTATTTCTTGAATTTTGCGTATTTGTTTTTGAACTTATCAATACGACCTGCTGTATCTACTAACTTCGACTTACCAGTGTAGTATGGATGTGACGTTCTTGAAATTTCTAATTTGTATAATGGATACTCAGTACCATCAACTTCGATAGTCTCTTTTGTATCTACTGTAGACTTCGTAAGAAATACATCATTGTTAGACATATCTTTAAAAGCAACTACTCTATAATTTTCTGGATGTATACCTTGTTTCATCTTTGTATTCTTTTATAACTTTCTCAATTTTCGAGGTGCAAATTTAATTATTATTTCTGAATGTGCAACATTAAAATAAAAATATTTTTGATATTTTGTAAGCTTGAATTTCTATATTTGTGTCCTACATTAAATGTACTTTCATGTTTTCAAAAACATCTCATTTCGGAATTACCGCTGGATTATTAAATATTTTATTCTTTTTGCTGCAATATCGACAAAATATTCATGTAGAAGCTAATAATATCTATGTACTTGTCATGTTTTTTGTGACATTAGTATTAATGATCCTTGCCATTGTAAATGAAAGTAAAAAAACGGAAGTATTTAGCATTCGTACAGGATTAAAAACTGGTATTGGTGTTATTTTGCTTGGAGGCATTATGTTTTGGGTATATCAAATGATTCATGCGCATTACATAGAAACGGACTTAATTGACAAGCTTGCTGATGCCATGGTTGAAGATTTAAAACTTACAGAACAATTTTCTCCGGAAGAAGTAACCACTAAAATAGCCGAATATAAATCGAGATTCAATTTCAATTTGTTTGCAAGTGCCGTGGTAAAAAGTCTATTTACAGGATTTTTCGTTTCTTTGATTACTTCCTTGGTGATAAAATCAGGAATTTTAAAAAACCCTAAAAACGCTGCATGAATATATCTGTAGTCATACCACTACTTAACGAAGAAGAATCGTTACGAGAACTGCACGTTTGGATTTCCCGCGTGATGGAAGCCCACAAGTATACGTATGAAGTTCTTTTTATTGATGATGGAAGTACAGATGAATCTTGGAAAATCATTCAAGAATTATCACAAAAACATACCGAAGTCAAAGGCATTCGTTTTTTACAAAACTACGGAAAGTCGCAAGCATTACACGCAGGTTTTAAGAAAGCTGCGGGCGAAGTGGTCATTACGATGGATGCGGATTTGCAAGACAGTCCTGATGAAATTCCTGAATTATACACGTTAATCACGGAGAAAAAATTCGATTTGGTTTCTGGCTGGAAAAAGAAACGCTACGATTCGGTCATCGCAAAAAATATTCCTTCCAAATTATTCAATTGGGCAGCAAGACGCACATCAGGATTAAAACTGCACGATTTTAACTGTGGTTTAAAGGCCTATAAAAATTTAGTCGTTAAGAATGTAGACGTATACGGAGAAATGCACAGATACATTCCTGTATTGGCAAAAAACGCTGGTTTTCAAAATATTGGTGAAAAAGTGGTACAACACCAAGCGCGTAAATACGGAAAAACAAAATTTGGCTACGACCGCTTTATTAATGGCTTTTTAGATTTAATCACGATTTGGTTTTTGTCTAAATTTGGAAAACGTCCCATGCACTTATTTGGCGCATTAGGTGTATTAATGTTTTTTATAGGATTTGCCTCCGCAGGTTATATCGGAATTATGAAACTGTACAAACTTGCGTATGGTTTAAAAGCAATTTTAGTCACTGATAATCCTTGGTTTTACATCTCATTAGCCACAATGATTATTGGAACGCAATTCTTCTTAGCTGGCTTTTTAGGCGAAATTGTCTTGCGAAGCAAACGCGACAAGGAACGTTATAAAATTAGCGAAACGGAGAATCTGTAAGCGCTAATTCTTTAAAGTTCTGTAAAATATCACACTACGCAAAAAGAAACCCAAATGAATTCATTATTTTTGTGGCTTAAAACACCTATAAATGACAAAGATTGACGCTACTATTTTGGAGAAAGCTGCTGCATGGCTTACTCCAGTTTTCGACGCTGAAACACAAGCAAAAGTTCAAAAACTTATAGATACTGATCCGAAAGAACTTACCGAAAGTTTTTACACCAATTTAGCTTTTGGAACAGGCGGAATGCGCGGTGTCATGGGACCTGGAACTAATAGAATCAACAAATATACTTTAGGGAAAAACACACAAGGACTAAGTAATTACCTTAAAGAAACATATCCAAATCAACAATTAAAAGTTGCTATCGCGTACGATTGTAGACACAATAGTAAATCCTTAGCACAAGTAGTTGCCAATGTATTTTCAGCAAATGGAATTCAAGTCTATTTATTTTCAGATTTAAGGCCTACGCCAGAATTGTCTTTTGCCGTAAAATATTTAGATTGCCAGTGTGGTATTGTTTTAACCGCTTCTCACAATCCACCAGAATATAACGGTTACAAAGTATATTGGACAGATGGCGGACAGATTGTGCCACCACAAGACAACGAAATTATCAATGAAATCAATAGTTTAGATTTTTCGCAAGTGCAATTTGACGCAAATGAGGATTTGATTCACTTAGAGGATTCTGATGTTGACGAAGCCTTTATCAATGCGAGTGTAGCGAATGCAGATTTTAAAGCTGCCAATAAAGATGATGTCACTATTGTATTTACGTCTCTTCACGGAACTTCGATTACCATGATTCCTGAAGTATTAAAACGTGCCGGATACAACAATGTGCATATTGTTGAAGAACAAGCAACACCTGATGGAGACTTTCCAACGGTAAAATCGCCAAATCCAGAAGAACCAGAA
>CAZHSA010000384.1:0-3702 GCA_964535135.1 uncultured Kordia sp. | reverse complement strand
GTAACATGTTTGGGGATTTCTTGGTGATATTTTTGAATGTTGAGTGTGATTGACATATAATTTTATTCTCCTTTTAAAAATTTATTTTCGCATAGACGCTTCCCAACTATAATCATTACATGCAGAACTTACAATCGTATCTTTTTGTTGGTGTCCTAAACTATTTAAAACTATTTTTTTATACGTTGACCATTGCATGGAAACACTTGTATTTGTTGTGCTACACGATTCTTTTAGATAAATAATAGTATGGTTGCTATTAAAGATGATTCCGCCAAATTTAGAGTTGTAATATATCTTTTTTTGACGTTCTGATAGTGTTTCCAACTCGATTTCGTTACTAGGAACGCTATGCATTATTGTTGCTTCTGTTGCATACAATTGTAATATTTTTTTCGCAGTTTCTTCAGTTGGATATTCAAAAATGAAATAGGCGTAATTTTCTAAATTGTCAGAAACTTGACTTCTATTATATGTAGGTTCTAGAAAACCTCTTACATTGATAAGTTCTTTAAAGTCAAAAATAGAAGCGCAATCAGGTATTTTTTTTGAATTTGTAGTGAAATCTTGATGTTTCAGATTTCTTCCAAACACAAGCATATTCAAACGTTCCGCGCCTTCATAGATTGGATTCTCAGCGCTAGAAAACTTCTTTTTTTGTGTAACATGATCGTTTACAATAGAAGGAGCATTTTTCTTCTTTGGAACGTCTTTTTGTTTGTCTTGACAGGAAATGACAAGTATTAGTGTGCAACAGATAACAGTTAGCTTTGATAGAAAATTTTTGGCAACCATTGAAAATAGTTTTTTGATGATTCTATATTTTTTCAAACTTTAAAACTCATAAATCGTCACGCCACTGCGCAACTTTGGTTCTATATACGTGCTTTTTGGCGGCATGGTTAAGCCTTCGTCTGCAATGCGTTTCATTTCATCAACATGCACAGGAACGAGTCCGAAACCAACAGCAAATTCACCTGAATCAATTCGATTTTTCATTTCAATGACATTGTGCTTATCATACCCATAATCAATTCGATCATCGTTTCGTAAATCGGTGATGTCTAAAATCGGTTTTAAAATGGTAATATAGAGAATATGCGTGTCCAATTCGCTCAAAGAATCGGTAAATTGATAATGTGTTTTTCGCAAATACAACGAGTAAAATTCGCCATCCAAATACATGCTAAAATGATGCTTTTTAGAAGGTTTGTACCATTCGTGACCTCGGTTTTCAATACGATATATTTGATCTAACTTCAGCAGAAATTGTTCTTTTGATAAACCGTTCAAATCTTTAATCAAACGATTAAATTCAGAGATACGTAATTCAGATTCTGGAATTAAATAACTCATAAACGATTGGTAACTTTCTTTCGGAGCATCTTTACTCAATAAAAAAGAAGAAGCCGAACGGTGATGTCCGTCTGCAATATAAATGGCGTTCATTTTCGCAAATTCATCTTGAATAACGTTAATATCATCTGTATCTTCTACCAACCACAAATAGTGTGTGTCTCTATAGGTAGTTGTAAATTCAAACTCTGCACGTGTGTCGGTATATTTTTGTAAAATAGTACTAATCGTATCAGAATCTGGATAGGTAAGGAGCACTGGTTCTGCATTAAAACCTACCGTTTTTAGGTATTCTTTAAAAATTTGCTCTCTATATTCTATCGTGTCTTCATGTTTTTTGATGACATTGTTTTGATAATCTTCCGTACTTGCTGCGGCAACGATTCCGGTAAAAACGCGTTGTTCACGATTGACAATTCTATAAATATAAAAACACGGCGATGCATCTTGTACAAAAATGCTGTCTTCTTTAAATTCCAAATACCGATTGCGTACCAAACCGTAGCGTTCTTTACCCGAAATTTCTTTGTGGTATCTGTACCCAGGGTTTACAATGTGTAGAAACGAAAACGGATTGTAATCCAAACGTGCTTCGCGTTCACTTTGCGTATAACTTTGGTACGATCTGGAAGCTACCAAACTTACTTTGTCGCGTGTGGGACGTACTGCTTTAAATGGATGTATTTTTGCCACCTTAGTTTCTGTTAGATTTGATAAAAGTCGTCGGATTTAGAAATCCGGTCGTATCTGTGCTATATCCGCCACCAATTTCCATAAAAATATCATTGCGAATTTCTAAATGTAAATGTGCGTAATATGCGCCATCAGCATTTCCGATCGTGCCTATTTGCGTGCCTTTCGTAACAAAGGTATCTTTTTTTACGGAGATTGTATCACAATGCGCATACAAGGATTCATAGTAGTTGCCTTTGTATTTGTGAACGATGCGAATCACATTTCCCCAACCATTACCATGATCTTCCGCAAATGTTACATATCCATGACCAATAGTATATATGGGATCGCCCAAATCGCTATTGCCGCCGCCAGTACCATTCCAATCGTCCCCTAAATGATTGTTTTCGGTAAATTTCTGAGCGTTGTAATAGCCTTTGGCATTTGGTTTTCCTACAGGGAAATCGAATCCTTTTGCAATATAGGTAGTGTTTTTTTTGAATAGATCATCAAAAAAAGCAAATGGGTTTTGAGAACTATTTGTCTTCTGTTTTTGAGGTTTGGACTCGCTTTGTGGCTTCGTTTGTTTACAACCAAGCAACACCAAACATAGTATGAAGATGAGTTGCTTCAAGCGTTGATATAGGTTTCAAATTTTTTTAAATCTTCTTCCGAGAAAAAAATATCTTTGGCAATATATACGTATCGTGTTTTAGTTACATATACAAGCCAATAATCGTCTTTAATAACTACATTTTTCAGTTCTCCCATTTTCCAAGACGAACTTTCTTCATTAATGGTAATTTGCAGCGTTTCTTCATCAAAATGGACTTGTGTCTCCGAAAAAAACGGTTCTAAATTTTTCACGTAGGTTAAAATTAAATAACTAAAACCTGCAACTACCAATACAATCAAACTATATAAAGCGATCAAACGACCGAGTTGCCAACCCAATAAAAGTGTCCATACAATTAAAAAGGGCAAGAGCTGCAGTAAGCTTCTTCCAAAAATAAAAAAGAAAATATCTCTGTATTTCTTACGCGTTACCTGATACGTTTTGGTACCAATCATTAGCTAAACATTTTTGCGACTTTTTCTGCCTTTCTACTTTCTGAATAATCGTAGAATCCTTCTCCCGATTTTACACCCAATTTTCCTGCCATTACCATGTTGACTAACAACGGACATGGCGCATATTTTGGGTTTTTGAATCCATCGTACATAACGTTCAAAATAGAAAGGCATACATCTAAACCAATAAAATCTGCTAATTGAAGAGGCCCCATGGGGTGCGCCATTCCAAGTTTCATTACCGTGTCAATTTCTTCTACGCCTGCAACACCATGATGTAATGTTTCTATGGCCTCATTGATCATTGGCATTAAAATTCTGTTTGCTACAAAACCAGGATAGTCATTCACCTCGGTAGGTATTTTTCCTAATTTTTTAGAAAGTTCCATAATAACGTTAGTCGTCTCGTTAGAAGTACTATAACCACGAATGATTTCAACTAGCTTCATTATTGGAACAGGATTCATGAAGTGCATACCTATTACCTTGTCAGCTCTATTGGTTACAGCTGCTATTTGCGTAATGGAAATTGATGATGTATTTGAGGCTAAAATTGTATTGTTGTTACAAACAGCGTCTAACTCCTTAAAAATGTTCAGT
>CAZHSA010000383.1:3318-3718 GCA_964535135.1 uncultured Kordia sp. | reverse complement strand
TATCATAATCGGCATACAAATCCTTGATAAAAGAAGTAATGGTTTCGTTGCTACTAAAACCAGAGTTTTTATTCCCGATTAGGTCTTCTTTTTCTTTATTTTTAATATTATCTCCAAAGACTTTTGAAACCGCTTCGTTGATAAAAATTGGCAAATAGGTTTTCCCAGTAATGCTAGAAGTATCTATTTCTTTAAAGATAAATTCCATACCACGAAACAGTCTGCTTTTCATCATGGCACTATCAATCGTATTCAAGTCAAACTCAACCTTTTCGTACTTATCATACGCATACTGTTTGAATTGTCGAATACCATTGAAACGTTTTCGTTTCCATATTTTACGGAGAATATCAATGGCAGGATTGTTCTTTTTAGACTGTTTTCCCGTATAAATAACAAC
>CAZHSA010000383.1:0-3308 GCA_964535135.1 uncultured Kordia sp. | reverse complement strand
CTTTTTGGGTTGTTTACCTGAAACAATCACTACTGCTTTTAGTTTTTCACCTTCTTCCAAGGTGACTTCCATTTTATAATTGACTTTTTTTGTCAACGTAATTTCTTTCGTGGCATATCCAACAAAAGAAAAGACGACTACTGTATATGTTTTATCGGATTCTAAGTAAAATCGACCATCTTCATTACTGATAGTTCCTTCAATAGAATTCTTAAATACCACATTGGCAAAAGGCACAGGCTCGCCTGCTGAATCTTTGATTACTCCGCTTACTTTAGTTTGGGAAAAACCTGTATAACAGAATAAAATGGCTAAAAAACAATAAAGTGTAGTCCTCAAATTTGTATCATTTTAAAAACAAAAACTTCATCAACAAATATGCCGATGAAGCTTTTATAACGTTAAAAGTTCATGTTTATTTATACATAACCTTTTTTACGGCCTTAATTACGTCGTTTTTATTAGGCAACCATTCTTCCAATAATACTGGAGAATAAGGTGCTGGCGTATCGGCTGTATTTATTTTTTGAATTGGCGCATCTAAATAATCAAATGCTTGTGCTTGTACTTGGTATACAATTTCTGTGGCTATATTTCCAAATGGCCATGCTTCTTCTAAGATAACCAATCGGTTTGTTTTCTTTACAGAAGTTAAAATTGCATCGTGATCCATTGGACGTATCGTACGCAAGTCAATAACTTCACAAGAAATTCCTTCCTCAGCTAATTCATCTGCTGCTTTGTACGCTTCTTTGATGATTTTCCCGAAAGAAACAATAGTCACGTCAGTTCCTTCACGCTTAATATCTGCAACTCCTAATGGAATTGTGTATTCTCCTTCTGGCACTTCACCTTTGTCTCCGTACATTTGCTCCGATTCCATAAAAATAACTGGATCGTTGTCTCTGATGGCTGTTTTTAATAATCCTTTTGCATCATATACATTAGATGGCACCACTACTTTTAAACCTGGACAGTTAGCAAACCAGCTCTCAAAAGCTTGTGAATGTGTTGCTGCTAATTGTCCTGCAGAAGCTGTTGGTCCACGAAAAACAATTGGAATATTTAATTGTCCTCCAGACATTTGACGCATTTTTGCAGCATTATTTATGATTTGATCAATTCCTACTAATGCGAAATTGAACGTCATGAATTCGATAATTGGTCGATTTCCGTTCATTGCTGAACCTACACCGATTCCTGCAAAACCAAGTTCTGCAATAGGCGTATCAATCACTCTATCTGGGCCAAACTCGTCAAGCATACCTTTTGAAGCTTTATAGGCTCCATTATATTCGGCAACTTCTTCTCCCATTAAATAAATGCTATCGTCAGTTCGCATTTCTTCGCTCATAGCTTCAGCTACCGCTTCTCTAAACTGTATTGTTTTCATACAATTATTATTGTTTTAAAAAAGTGAAAAACAAAAATAGCAATTAATTCCAAAACTGGGAATTACAAAATCAAACATTTCTTAAAGACGAGTGTTTTTATGATTTCTTTAGCAAAATTGCAAACTCTTTGAAAATCTTCTTCATTTTCCGCTCCTAAAAATGTTAAAAACGATCAAATCTTCATTTCTATATACTTCTATTTTGAATGATGTGAAATCAAAATTGCGACACTTTAAAGAAAATTCTTCCAATTACACTTAAAACCTAAAATCATTTGCATAAAAGTTTGATGAATTCCCTCAAAAAAGGTTCAAAAATTATTGATAATGGAATAATTCGTTAAAAAAACAAAAAAATATCAAATTTTATTATGCGTGCATAGTATTTTTATAGAAATATTCAGTATATTCGTCAAAATTTTAAATTTCAATTAAAACATATAAATTCCATGAAAATATTAGTATGTATTAGTCATGTTCCTGACACTACTTCAAAGATCAATTTTACCGAAGGAGATACTAAATTTGATACCAATGGTGTACAGTTTGTAATTAACCCAAATGACGAATTTGGATTGACACGTGCCATGTGGTTTAAAGAAAAGCAAGGCGCATCTGTAGATGTAGTAAATGTTGGAGGTACAGAAACAGAACCTACATTGCGTAAAGCATTGGCAATTGGAGCAGATAAAGCAATTCGTATAAATGCGGAAGCAACTGACGGATTTTATGTAGCAAAACAATTAGCTGCAGTTGTAAAAGACGGTGGATATGATTTAGTAATTGCAGGAAGAGAATCCATTGATTATAATGGTGGAATGGTTCCTGGGATGTTAGCCGAATTGACAGGTGCAAATTTTGTAAATACCTGTATCGGTTTAGAAGTAGATGGAACTTCTGCAACAGCAGTACGCGAAATTGATGGTGGAAAAGAAACTTCAAAAACATCGTTACCACTAGTAATTGGAGGACAAAAAGGATTGGTAGAAGAAAGTGATCTTCGTATTCCAAACATGAGAGGAATTATGATGGCACGTAAAAAGCCATTAACAATCATTGAGCCTGTAGATGCAGCAAAAGAAACAACCGCTGTAAAATTTGAAAAACCTGCACCAAAAGGAGCTGTAAAGCTTGTAGATGCAGGAAACATTGATGAACTAATCAACTTGTTGCACAACGAAGCAAAAGTGATTTAGTCGAAAGACGGAATCAAATTCAATGTTTCAATCATTTAATTTTTAAATCATTTAATTAGAAAATCATGTCAGTTTTAGTATATACAGAATCAGATCAAGGAAAATTAAAAAAGGCAGCCTTTGAAGTGGCTTCGTACGCTAAAGAAGTTGCCAACCAATTAGGAACTACAGTTACAGCCGTTACCATCAATGCAGAAAATACTGCTGAATTAGGAAAATACGGTGTTGACAAAATATTAAATGTATCTGCAGATTCGCTAAACGCGTTTAACGCAAAAGCATATGCATCTACCCTACATCAAGCAGCTGCAAAGGAAGATGCCAACGTTGTGATTATTAGCTCAAGCGCTGATAGCAGAACTTTAGCGCCAATTTTAGCAGTGAACTTGAATGCAGGATACGCTTCAAACGTTGTATCTGCACCAAGTAGCACGAGTCCTTTTACCGTAAAAAGAACGGCTTTTACAAACAAAGCGTTCAATATGACGGAAATCAATTCGGATGTAAAAATCGTAGGTGTTTCTAACAATGCCTTTGGTTTGGTTGAAAACGAAGTTGCAGCTGCTGCAGAAGCGTTCTCACCAAACTTAGACGATTCATTATTCGGAGTAAAAGTGGATTCTGTAGATAAAGTTACTGGAAAAGTAACCATTGCAGATGCAGATGTTGTTGTTTCAGCAGGAAGAGGATTAAAAGGTCCTGAAAATTGGGGAATGGTA
>CAZHSA010000382.1:0-3754 GCA_964535135.1 uncultured Kordia sp. | reverse complement strand
AAACCCTTTCGAGTTGATTCTTGGATTTTTTATAAAAGCATAATATCCTCTAAAAATAAGCGCGTACGCATCGAGTAAAAAAAGTCGTTTTTGGTCTGCCATGAATCGAAAATTTGATGGAAATTCAAATTTAAGAATATTACTAAGATTCTATCAAGAATTGACAAATTATTCGTGACCGCAGCAAAGTAATCTTTAATTTGTTTTCAATTATGATGAATGTATTCAATGGTAAAATAAACTTTTGCAGATACTTTTATTTTACGTTAAATACGGTTTTCCCGTACATACTTTTTAATTTCATTTTATAAGTTTATTCATTATTAACTTTTAAAATTTTTATCATGAAAAAAAGAAATCTTAGCTCATTAAAGCTTAACAAGAAGACGATTTCCAATCCTAAAGAAACAGTAATTGTAAAAGGTGGCGGAACGCATTATGAGTCTATTTGCGATTGTCCTGACACATTGCTTACCATTTCAACTGAAAAATAACCGTCTTATCAAACTATAGAGGCTGTCTAAAAAGTATTAGAAAAAGTCATTCTGAACTTGATTCAGTTTGACGAAAATTCAACTTTTCAGACAGCCTCTTTTATGTTATAAAGTTTCAGTATGCTTTAAACTATTCCTGTGTCGTTAAAATTCTACATTGGTAAATGATATTTAAGCGAGTGTCACTTTCATAATAATTTGTTTTAAGAACTTTTTCAGGATCAAGCTTTTCTTCATGACGAATTAAACAATCACAATAGGCATCAAAATCTAAGTTTTGATATTGTGGTAGCTCTTTATTTTCGTTATATATTTCTTTAAAGTTTGCTACACTTTCTGCATCCCAAGTATCTTCTGCAGGAATAAACACTTCATCATAATACAGTTTTATCAACTTTTTAGTGTCTGTCAAACCATAGGCATGATACATCATGGACACATTAAAATTGAAATATTCCCAAGCATTTTTATGGTAAATGGCAATAAAGTCAGAATCTTTAGTGATGGTTAAGTTTCTATCATTTTCTTCATAATTAATGAGGTTGCTGTCTAAATAAGATTTTAACTCTTCTTCACTTAGCATATAATGTCTTAGATTCAGTGTGAGTGTTTCGGTAGCGTTGATCACTCTAAATAGTCGATCTTGTATGGTAATAGGTGAGCTTACATTATTAATTTTTACGTGAGAAGGTTTCGTTAAACTGTTTATAGTAGTAAGGATGTCTTTATTTCCTTTAAGAATATTTTGGATGCTATCCGTATTGAAAGAAGCCGGATAAAAAATAGCAACTCTTTTTTCTGGACTTGATTGTTTCCCAAAAGAATTTATAATATTTGAAGCTTCTTTTTCAAAATCAAAAGAAGGCGCACAATGCGAAAAAATTAAAAAAGCAAAAATGCTGAAAAGGAAAGAACTTTTTATGGACATGATTGAAGTATTGGTTACGGAATAAAGTTACAAAACTTATAATATAAGTGTACATGAATTGTTGTTTATTTAAGCTAAAGTTGAGCGAATAAAAAACTATTTGTGTGCTGTTTTTTTTAGTACCTTACCATAGTATTAATTTTAAAATCAGTTATTATGTTAGAAAAACTTGAAAAATTCGAAATCACTAATCATGAAATGATTGTTGGAGGTCGGCGAAGAATCATAGAAGGGTATTCTGTTGAAGAACACAATGAAGGTTCTTAACCGTTTAGATATAGAGCGAACTTTGGTTCGCTTTTTTTAATAATAACTAGGTAAACGTTATTTTATGTGCTATATAGTAAATCCCTATTAATTTTAAAATCAATTAGTATGTTAGAAAAATTTAAGCAAATATTAAAAGAACAAATGAATGCTATTTATGGAGGCGCGCAAACGGTTGAAGATATTAACAGAGTGCAGCCAAATTAATACTCTGAAAACTAGTTTATGTCATGTTTATAGAAGCTACTATGAAATGAAAAACGAAACCAAAAAACTATTCAAATTCGTCATAGTATTGTTGTAATTTTGCTATAAAACCTACCGTTATTTTGTTGTTTATTTTATAAATTGAATATTACTTTTCTTTTTAATTACGGCTTTACCGTAAGTAGTTCATCACTGGTTTTTATATTTTTCTGATCTAATCAAAAACTATATATCATGAAAAAAAGAAATTTAAAATCGTTAAAGCTTAACAAGAAGTCTATTTCTACATTAACTTCTGAGAAAGCAAAAGGAGGACTTGGCTTAACTTCTGGTCATCCAATTTGTTCTGTGGAGGCTGAATTCTGTAACTGGACATTCAATAGATGGTGCTATAATACTGGGACTCCAGGAATTTGTACTGCTCCTAAATAAAATTTAGTATGAAAAGCGAACCGAAGTCAGTCATGGTTGAAATTTCTTCCGATGATGACTGACTGAAGTTTGCTTTTTTTCTATATAAACTGCCTACTAAACTTTTATATGCTGTATTACTGTCGCAAATGTGTTAGAGAACACAAAAGGATGATTTAGAAAGTCCTTATGGCAGCTTCTTTTCTTATATTAAATTGTTTGATCCTAAAATAGATTTTAAACATTTTATGCTTACTTCTTGAATTTTAATGCTCACAAATTCGTAATTTTGCGCCACTAAATACAAAGCGAAATGCAAACGATTTCAATTGCCATTCACGGCGGCGCAGGAACACTAGTCAAAGGTATGATGACCCCAGAATTGGAAATGCAGTACAAAGCTGCATTGCAAAAAGCACTAGACGCAGGTTATGCATTGCTTGAAGCAGGAAAAACTTCTGTAGAAGCCGTAGAAGCAGCCGTAAAGTTATTGGAAGATTCACATTTATTCAACGCCGGGAAAGGAAGTGTCTTTACAGCTCAAGGAACCCACGAAATGGACGCAGCCATTATGGAAGGGAAAGGCTTAAATGCAGGTGCTGTTTCGTTAATCACTGGAATAAAAAACCCGGTTTCGTTAGCACGAGATGTGATGGATAAAAGTGAACACGTATTTATAGCAGGCGAAGGCGCGATGTATTTTGCAAAAATGCACAATTATGAAATTGAGGATCCATCGTATTTTTACGATGAATTTCGTTATAATCAGTGGCAAGCAATTAAAGATACAGATACGTTTCAATTAGATCATTCCCTAAAAAAAGATTCAAAATTTGGAACTGTTGGTGCCGTGGCTTGCGATCAAGATGGCAATATTGCCGCAGCAACCTCTACAGGTGGCATGACAAATAAGCGTTTTGGTCGTGTTGGCGATTCTCCAATGATTGGCGCAGGAAACTATGCAAACAACGAAACCTGTGCAGTGTCTTGTACAGGAAGTGGCGAATACTTTATTCGTGGCGTGGTGGCGTATGATGTTTCTAGTTTGATGGAATACAAAGACTATTCCTTAGAAAAAGCGGCGGATGAGGTGATCAACGAACGCATTCTAAAACTTGGTGGCGATGGTGGATTGATCGCCGTAGATGCCAAAGGAAACATTGCAATGCCTTTCAATACAGAAGGTATGTACAGAGCGTGTAAATCTTCAAACGGAACGGAAGAAGTTTCTATTTATAAGTAGCTTTTGCGTTGTCATAAAACTTCAACAGGATGTGTTGCAACTGAGATAATTCTGCGGAAGCGAAAAAATGAAATTACTCAAAAGTTTAAAGAGATTAAGAAGAACAGATAACGTTAGATTTCTGCCTGCATTTCGACTGCGCTCAATGTGACACGCAGGAACAAGTCTAATAGCGAAGCAGTCTAAGAGATTTCTGCCTGCGCA
>CAZHSA010000381.1:0-3771 GCA_964535135.1 uncultured Kordia sp. | reverse complement strand
GTAGGTTGTGCTCCACTTGGCGGATTCAATTCATCACCATTTGTTACTCCATCGCCGTCACAATCTGCCAATAAATAAATATCTGTTTGTACGAGTGTAAGATCAATTATATTGAAATCACAAGGATTGTCGGGATCAGTTACTGGAGTTCCATTTGGCGGATTCAGTTCATCTCCATTGGTAACGCCATCGCCGTCACAGTCTTGCATCGGATTTGCAGTACTACACGTATCATTATCGTTTATGGTAATTGTTCCTTGATCATCTATATTACTTGTATTGCCAGAAACTACAATTCCAATGAGTGTAAATGTTTCCGTATTTTCTTCAAGCGGATCGTCTATAATTGGAATTTCTACATTTGTACTCAGTTCATAAGCATTAATGGTTGCTGTTCCGCTAATATTTGAAAAGTCGTTAGGACTATTTGCTGTTCCGTTTACAGTATTTATATTGATCGTTGTATCAAAAGCACTTGGATTCGTTAAATTAAGAATTACAATTGCATTTCCATCATCTTCATTGACAGTTACATTGCTGACATTCATTGCTGGAGTATCATTTTGACCAATGGTTACAGTTCCGCTATCCGTTGCATTGATTGTATTTCCACTGATTACAGTTCCCATCACTGTAAAATCTTCTGTAGGTTCGCCAATATTATCATCAATTATGGGAATATTAACGTATACTGTGTTTTGCAATGCAGGAATGGTAACTGTTGCTGTAGTTGTTACGTAATCATCAGGATCAATCGCACTATTGTCTATGGTTGTAACTTGTACTACAGTATCAAACATACTTGCACTATCAATTGATATAGGAACAACGGCAGTACCGTCTTCTTCTGCCACAGTCACATCTGAAATAAACATTGCAGAATCTGACACATCTATAATGGTTACCGTTCCGCTTGCAGTTGTGTTGCTTGTATTGCCACTAGTTATAACTCCGTTTACAAAAAAATTGTCATTCACTTCTCCACTTACATTATCTGCCACTAAAGTAATATTTACATTTGCTGATGTTTGTCCTGCCGGAATTGTTATGGTTGTTGTCACTGCTATATAATCATTAGGACTTGTTGCTGTATTATCCATTGTACTGATACTTATTACAGTATCCACAGTGTCTGGTGCATCTAGGCTTACAGGAACTATCGCAAAAGGCTCACTTTCAAGTACAGTGATGCTTCCTACACTTACTACAGGCATGATCGTTTTTGTAGTTGTTAGTGTTTTGTTTTTTTTGAAGTTTTCATGCTTGTTCGCAAAACTTAATGAAGCACTTAAGAGAAAAAAAGATAGCAGTAATTTTATCTTCATGGTTTAATGTAATTTTTGGTTGGTATTTAGTAAAGATAAAATACTATTTGTTCTTTCAAATCATACGTTGAAAAAAAACATCAAAAAGTACACGGGATTTATAAAAAATATAGAAGCTTCCAATTCTTACGTACACAAAGCTGTGTCCTTTTCATTGCCTCTGACAAACCTTTGTTTGAAATAGTAGTATTGTGTTGCTTTAAGATGATGAGCGCATCCTATTCATTCCTCATAATAAAATCAAGACCTAACACCTAAAGATACACATTCGTCACCAATTGTGTTACCGTTGCATGGGCGCTTCCACCTGCAGGTTCAATGGTAATGTTGAGCGATTCGGCTTCGTCGATATATTGCAACACAACCACATCTTTACTTTTGTCAATAACACCCATATTGATCATTTCGCCTTCTACATCTGCCCACATTTGATAGGTTTGATCAGACGGTAATGCTGGCAATTTTTGCACGTTGACAATAGCAGATTTGTCTTCGTGATTGATGTAAGCTGTAGCAAATCCGCCAGGAATTTTATCATTTCCTTTTAAGGCATATTGCAATGTATTCGGATCTTTTACAACGTCCGCTAGTAATTGCGAATTTTGAAGATCGGTTTGTAAAGTTTCAATTTGCGATTTAATATCGTTTAGCTCTTTTTGCGTGATTTGCAAATCGTCTTTCGCGGCATTCCATTGGGTAAACATCCAAAAAGCACTCACCATAAATAAGGTAGCTAAACTTGCGGCCATCCATAAAAATGTTTGTGGCTTTTTTATTGCTTGTTTTTGAGAAGAAGTGGTTCTTGGAAGCGTTTTTACGTTTTCGTATTCTGTTCGGATGGATTCAAATAGATCTTCCTTTATAAAATCTGGCGGTTGAATAGCGTTTTCAAATGATACATTTTCAAAATCTTGTTCTATTTCTGCATATCTTTCTGCCAACTCCGCATCTTCCGACAACATTTTTTCGAGCTCAGTTACTTGCTTATCGGGTAATAAACCTAATAAGTACATTTCTAACATTCCGCTCTCTATGATAGTTTTTCTATCTTTCATGTCAACAATTCTAGGATACACAATAAAATTAGCAGCTCGCTTCCATACAATTCACGAAGCTTGGTCACTGCCTGACGCACGTATGATTTGAAAGTTCCTAATGGAACATCCATTTCTTCGTGTGCTTCTTTGTGTGTAAGTCCGTTAAAGTAAACGAGTTTTAGGGCTTCTTGATGATGTGCCTCTAATTTTGCCAAAGCTCCTTTTAGTTCTATGTGCAAATCATCAGTAATTTCAACGCCTTCATCTTTATATACACTTAAATCTTCCGTTTGGATGAGTTTATCGTCTTTTCTTATAAAATTTAACGTTGTGTTTCTAGCAATACGATATAGCCACGTATAAAATTTTCCTTTAGACGCATCGTATAAATGTGATTTATCCCACGCTTTCATAAACGTTTCTTGTAAAATTTCTTGTGCAGCTTCTTCATTTCTACACATTCTTATAATAACACCATAAATAGCACCCGAATACTTGTCGTATAACTTGGATAGCGCGGTTTGGTCACGATTTTGAAATCGTTCAATAAGTATGGAGTCGTCTTTCACTTTTGAAATAAATCTTATCAAAATTAAAAAAAAAATCCACCTAGCTCATCCAAAAGCAAAAAACTTGTGTATATAAATTTGAAAGCACTTAAGAAACGCTGGAAAAGAAAAATCTAAAAATTAAAATTTAATTAAAAACTAAAAAAAAATTATTATGAAAAAATTAATCCTAACAATCACAACCGTAGCTTTATTTTTATTCGCAGCTAAGACAACTGCACAAAACCAAGATGTAGTAGATATTGCTGCTTCAAACAAAAGCTTCTCAACTTTAGTAACTGCTGTAAAAGCTGCCGGATTGGTAGATGCATTAAAAGCAGAAGGACCGTATACTGTATTTGCGCCAACTAATGATGCATTTGCGAAAATCGACCAGAATACTTTAGGCGCTTTATTGAAGCCAGAAAACAAGTCAAAATTGACTGCTATCTTAACATACCACGTGATCAAGGGGAAATTAACTGCAAAAGATGTAGTTGCTGCTTTGAAAAAGGGAAAAGGAAAAGTAACATTAACAACGCTTAGTGGAAGCAAGATTACTGTTGTACAAAATGACAAAGGAATTTGGTTGAAAGATGCTAATGGAAACTATAGCATGATCACAAAGACTGATATTATGGGAAGCAACGGTGTTATTCACGTAATTGACACTGTAGTGATGCCATAATTAGTGTTGGTTAGTTTTACAAGTTGGAGGAACGTTTTTTGAAAAAAAAGCGTTCCTCTTTTTTATGGTGTTGGGTTGCTGGTAAAAATACATTTACATTTTGAATGTTGAATTTTATATTTTCACTTCGTTTGTTGTGAGTTGGTCGCTTTGCTCCTGTTGTGAGTTGTTTT
>CAZHSA010000380.1:0-3803 GCA_964535135.1 uncultured Kordia sp. | reverse complement strand
TGACTTTTAATAGGGATCAGAAATATCCGACAACAATAACGATTTCAAACAATCGATAGGTTTGATTGTTATATCCGTGTAAAACTTTTGCCAACCACTCAGGAGAGTTGTATGTACTTATAATGATGGAAGTGTCTATTGTTGTCATACCGACCGCAAAGATAAAGTTTTTAATGAAAAAATTATGTGTACTTTTGTGCTTTAAATTTATCATGCCAACACTCTCTGTCATCATTCCTACGTATAATGAAGCTTTGTATCTAAAAGATGCCTTGTATTCTGTACAATTTGCCGATGAAATTATTGTGATTGATTCGTTCAGTACCGATGAAACTGTTGCTATTGCAGAAGCGCACGATTGTAAAGTGGTGAAGCGGAAATTTGACAATTTTTCAAATCAAAAAAATCACGCCTTGCAATTTGCAACCTGCGATTGGGTATTGTTTTTAGATGGTGACGAGCGCATTACATATCAGCTTCAACAAGAAATTATTGCGGCAATGAATGCTGGAAAACATACAGCGTATACATTGAATTTTCCACATTTTTACATGAATCGCTTTTTGTATTACCACAATAATGATGTAACGCGGTTGGTAGAACGCGAAAAGTGTCATTTTGAAGGAAATGTACATGAAAAACTCATAGTTGATGGCACCGTTGGAAAGTTGAAAAACAAAGTCTTGCATTACACCTACAAAGGCTTGCTACATTACATCAGTAAAAAAGATAAATACGCATGGTTTCAAGCGGAACGCATGTTAGAAAAAGGCAAAAAAGCGACTTATTTTCATTTGGCTTTTAAACCGTTGTATCGCTTTTTTCATGAATACATCGTAAAACGTGGGTTTATGGATGGTGTTCCTGGCTTGGCGGTTGCTGGTATTAATGCGTATGGTGTATTTTCTCGCTATGTGAAATTAATTTTACTTCAAAAAGGAATCAAATAAAAGCTGCATCATATATAGTTTCGTACTGTTCATCTACAAAACTCCTTTCATTTATCTAAAAAAAGAATTCCGACAACCGATAAGTTGTAATTTTGAATAGTGCATTTTTGCAAATGCATTACCCCTTTTTTTTTACTACCAAAAGAGTTCTTTTATTAGAACTCTTTTGCCTTAAAGTTTTGCAATGCTGCTACTTTTTAGGCAAAAACAATTCCATAGTTGAAATTTCTACAGCATCTAAATGTCCCATGTTTTTTTCGTCTTTGGTAATGAGATGTAAGTGAATATTTGCATCGTGATGTGTAAAGATTCCTTTGTGTTCAGTAGAAAAGAAGCCTATGATTTCAACTTCTTCATTGGCGAGTTCGTAATTTACTTGTCCTTGATGCGCTTCTTTTGGTGAACTGACTTTGGTGCCTTTCGGCAGATTTTGAATGTGAATTGTAGCTGTTTTGATGCTTCCTGCAAGTTTGAACGCAAACGGACGCTTGAAGGTTTTCGTTTTTTCATCTACAAAAGCTTCGATGTCTTTGACCGATTTAATGTTTGATGGCAATTCTATCCTTGTCCATTCGTTGACATTCGCATAGACAAAAAATGGTGCTTCTACATCAAAACGTTTTTCCACAATCATGGTAGTATCGGAAGTTACTTTTGAGACATAACTTTGTCCATTATTAATCAATAGTTCGCCTGATAAATAACTTACAGGACCAATACCGTACAATCCTTTTTTATTAGCAATCGTATCCAAATTGATTTTTCCTTGCAACTCGCCTTTCCACATGACGTTTTTCATGGCGCTGACAACCTTCACATCTTCATAGGTTGTGGGTTCTTTTTGTGAAGAATTACAACTGATGAAACAACTAATGAATAAAATTCCTAAAATACTTTTGAATGTATGCATGATTTTATTTTTGAACCTTTAAAACAAAGATTTCCCTTTTCTTAATTTCGACTTAAATTTTCGCAAAGAATCTTCCCCTTTAATGTCTAAACGCTGTACTTGATAATTGTCTTTGAAAGGAAATTTGTTCACACGGTTTCCAATGCGCAAACCATACGAAATTTGGTGCTTTACTAATAAATCGAAGAACATTTTTTGTGCTGGATTTTTCCGAGGAAACTTCCCGTACGGGTACGCTAATACATTACTTACATTCAATTCGTTTTCTTCAATAAACGCTATGCATTTTTCAAAATCATTGTTGATTGCTTCTTCGGAAAGTTCATCGTATTTTTTGTGTGCAAAGGAATGCAATCCTAACTCTATTGTCGATTCCTCCATACTTTTCAGTTGTGCTACAGACATGAGTTTTAGTTCACCTGTATTCCATGCATCGACACCATTTACATATTGAAACGGAATGTAAAAACAGGCTTTTAGTCCATATTTTTGCAATAACGGATATGCCAATTCCAATTGATTCACATACACATCATCAAACGTGATAATAACTGCTTTTTGAGGAAAATCCGCAGGAGATTTTAGTTGTTGCAAGTCGCTAAAATGCAAACTCGTGTATCCATTTTCGTGTAGATAGCGAAATTGTGCTTCTAAGTTTTCTACAGAAATTGTCAATCCGTTACTCTGAGAAGTTTCTGTAGTAACCGCATGATACATTAAAATAGGCAGTTTTGGCATTTTTGTTTAAAATTAAAAGATTCATCATTGAAAGATTCAAAAATTGCTTTTCAAAAATAATAATCTTTTAATGATTTAATTCCTAAATCTTTTAATCTTCATAAAATCATTACTTTTGTCGCTATTGTGTAACTTTCTAAGTAAAAAAAGTAGCTTCATTTGTATATGAACACAAAAATTAGTGCTTTAGCGATTACGTATAATGAAGAAGACAATATTGAAAAATATATTGCACAACTTTCTTTTGCTGACGAAATTATTATTGTCGATTCGTTCAGTACTGACAACACGGTAGCATTGGCTAAAAAGCATAATATTACGCTACTTCAACGCAAGTTTGACGATTTTTCATCGCAAAAAAACTTTGCTATTGATCAAGCTTCGCACGATTGGATTACTTTTTTTGATTTGGATGAAGAAATTCCAAATGCACTTGCCGACGAAATTGTGGCTACGGTAAATTCCGAGCATCCGATGAAAGTCTATCATGTGAAACGCGATTTCCACTTCATGGGAAAACGAATGAAATACAGTGGTTTTCAAACCGATATTTCAGTGCGATTGTTTCACAAAAAATATGGTCGCTACAACGGAAAACCTGTCCACGAAACTATTGAAACGACTGAAAAAATTGGAAAACTCAAACATGCAGTCGCACATCAAACCTATAAAAGTTTTGACAATTACAACGAAAAACTGAGTCATTACAGTCGCTTGCAAGCGGAAGCTTTGTATAAAAAAAATGTACGTCCAAACGCGTATCATTTTGTCTTTCGCCCAATGTATCGTTTTTTACATCAATACTTTTTGCGCTTGGGAATTTTGGATGGAAAAGAAGGCTTTATTTTATGTTATGTGCATGCGTTTTCGGTATTTAAACGGTATTTGCAACTGTGGACGCTATACCGAAAAATTGATTAGTATATGAAGAATGTTTTTTTAGAATCTCACAACATCAAGAATTTACATTTTGGCTTTGGGCAATTTAATTATCATTTGATAAAAGGTTTGTACGAAGCGCAGATTGACGATTTTAAAATGACGCTTCACGCGAAAAACCTCAGCAAACTCCAAGATGAATTTGGAACTTATTTTGACTATAAAAAGTATCAATCATTTCGTCGTTATCCGATGATGCGCATTCGGAAAAAGTACGATTTGTGGCACTCATTGAATCAAAACATTAAGATTGAACCGTATCACGA
>CAZHSA010000379.1:0-3812 GCA_964535135.1 uncultured Kordia sp. | reverse complement strand
CAATAAAGACTTTGCGCTTGCTAATATTGAAGAAACGTTTGCGACTGATATTTCTTCAAAATCATTACAAAGAGAATTGCACGCCATTGTATATCAACTCATCCAAGAAAAGTTTGCGGAATATTTGAATCTACTCTACATTATGGATGTGTCGGAAGCAAAAATAAAAGCATTAGACGGTTCAGATATGGTAGTACTTTCAGAACAAGTCGCCTTTTTAATGCTGCAACGCGAATGGCAAAAAGTATGGTTTAAAAATAAACTCTAACAAAAGGCACCAACGCATCTGCATAAATGCTCTTTTCATCATCATGTAACACATTATAACGGACGCCAACGGTAATTACGTCTGTCGTGTAACCAATACCAAAAAAGACAGCAGGTTGCCAATAATTATCATCCTCAAAAATAGGATCATTAAAGTTTCGACTTACGTGCATATATTCAAACTCACTAGAAAGCTGAATTTCAGGCAACGGATTAAACAATCCTATAAAACTTCCACCAACAATCGTCGATTTAAAAAAATCATCATCATTAAAATAGGTATAGTTTAAGGCGATACCCGCAGAAAATTGCGTGTTAAAATCATAAATGGCACTTGGTGCTACTGTAGCACTAAAAATTCCATTTCCAAACCCCAAACCTAATCCGCCACCATAGCGTACATATTGCCAAAAATCACTTCCGTTTTGTTGTGAATCATTAGAGGTGTTTTGAGAAAATGCGGAAAAGGATAACAAGAGCATGAAAAAAAGTAAAAAAGTACTTTTTGAGCGGTAAAAAACAGATTTTTTCATCTATAAAAAAAGCTTATGGATTATATGCATAAATATATACAAAACTTGTGATGTGTTTTTATCAAAAGTTGTATTTTTGATAAAATTTTGTCGAAACAAGACAAGAAAGTAAAAACATGGATAGATTTTCCTTTTTAAATGCAGCACACACAGCATATTTTGCTGAATTATACGATCAATATTTACAAAATCCAGATAGCGTAGAGCCAAGTTGGCGTGCGTTCTTTCAAGGATTCGATTTCGGAGCCGAAAGTTTTGGTGAAGAAAGTACAGGCACAACACAGGTTGTTACCAAAGAAGTTGTTCCTGAAAATGTAAAAAAAGAATTTCAAGTCGTACAGCTCATCAACGGATATCGCACGCGTGGACACTTATTCACACGTACAAATCCTGTTCGAGAGCGTAGAAAATACGAACCAACGTTAGCCTTAGAAAATTTTGAACTTAGCGAAAGTGATTTAGACAAAACATTTGAAGCAGGCGAAATTTTAGGTATTGGCAAAACAACGCTTCGAAAGATTATAGAGCATCTAGAGCGGATTTATTGCGAATCCATCGGTGTAGAATATATGTACATTCGTAAGCCAGAGCAAATCAAGTGGATTCAAAATAAGTTGAATGTCAACGACAATCACCCAAAATTTTCGGCAGATACCAAAAAACACATTCTTAAAAAACTGAATGAAGCAGTTTCGTTTGAAAACTTCTTGCACACAAAATATGTAGGACAAAAGCGTTTCTCACTAGAAGGTGGAGAATCACTAATTCCTGCGTTAGATGCTGTGGTAGAAGCTGCGGCTGATAATGGCGTGAAAGAATTTGTCTTAGGAATGGCGCACAGAGGTCGCTTAAATGTATTGACGAATATCTTTGGGAAATCCGCTAAAAATATCTTTAGTGAATTTGATGGAAAAGACTATGCAGAGGCTATTTTTGATGGTGATGTAAAATATCACTTGGGATTAACTGCTGATAGAACTACAGATTCTGGGAAGAAAATCAGTATGAATATTGCGCCAAACCCTTCACACTTAGAAACGGTTGGAGCCGTTGTGGAAGGAATTGCAAGAGCAAAACAAGACAGAGATCACGCAGACAACTTTTCGGAAGTATTGCCAATCGTTATTCACGGTGATGCCGCCATTGCGGGACAAGGATTGGTGTACGAAATTGTACAAATGTCGCAACTAGACGGTTATAAAACTGGCGGAACCATTCATATTGTCATCAACAATCAAGTCGGGTTTACCACAAACTATCTCGATGCGCGTTCATCTACCTATTGTACGGATGTTGGAAAAGTAACACTTTCTCCTGTATTGCATGTAAATGCAGATGCGGCAGAAGCTGTAGTACATGCCGCTTTATTTGCGTTGGAATATAGAATGACGTTTAAACGTGATGTATTCATCGACTTATTAGGCTATCGTAAATACGGACACAACGAAGGTGATGAACCACGTTTTACACAACCAAAACTATACAAAGCTATTTCTAAACATAGCAATCCAAGAGACATTTACGCAGAAAAATTGCGCAAACAAGGTGTCATTGATGAAAACTATGTACAAGAATTAGAAAAAAAATACAAAGATTCTCTTGAGGAGAAGCTTGAAGATTCTCGTAAGGAAGAAAAAACAGTCATAACGCCATTTATGCAAGGTGCTTGGAACGACTTAGGTCTGGAAAGAGTAGACGAAAAAGAAATGGCAAAACAGGTTGATACGACCTATCCGAAAGAAAAATTAGAAGAAATTGCCAACACAGTTTCCAAATTGCCAGAAGACAAAAAGTTTTTACGCAAAGTAAATCGTATTGTTTCTGATCGTCATAAAATGTTTTTTGAAAAAAATGCGATTGATTGGGGAATGGGAGAAACGTTGGCGTATGGTTCTTTATTGCAAGAAGGATTTGATGTGCGTATCACAGGACAAGATGTAGAAAGAGGAACCTTCTCGCACCGTCATGCGGTTGTAAAAGTGGAAGATTCAGAAGAAGAAATCAAATTGTTGGATCATATTTCGGAAGATCAAGGAAAATTCTATATCTATAACTCATTACTTTCTGAATATGGTGTGGTAGGATTTGATTATGGATATGCCATGGCGAGTCCAAACACATTGACAATTTGGGAAGCACAATTTGGTGACTTCAGCAACGGAGCGCAAATCATGATTGACCAATATATTTCTTCGGCAGAAGATAAATGGAAAACGCAAAACGGATTGGTGATGTTGCTACCGCATGGATATGAAGGACAAGGAGCCGAGCATTCATCAGCACGTATGGAACGTTATTTACAATTGTGTGCCAAAGACAATATGTATGTAGCAGATTGTACAACGCCCGCAAACTTTTATCACTTATTGCGCCGTCAAATGAAGGCAGGTTTTAGAAAACCGTTAATCGTATTTACGCCAAAAAGTTTATTGCGATTGCCAAAAGCGGTTTCTACTGTAGAGGAATTTGCGAACGGAAGCTTCCAAACGTTGATTGATGATGTAACAGCAAAAGCTGATAAAGTAAAAACATTGGTATTCTGTACAGGAAAATTCTATTACGATTTATTAGAAGAACGTACAGCGCAAGGTAGAGAAGAAGATGTTGCTTTGGTGCGATTGGAGCAATTGTTTCCACTACCAAAAACTGAAATACGAGAAATACTCGCAAAATATACCAACGCCGACGATGTAGTTTGGGCACAAGAAGAACCAAGAAACATGGGCGCGTACAGTCACTTATTAATGCACATGGACGAAATACGAAACTTTAGAGTTGCCTCTAGAAGATTTTATGGAGCGCCAGCCGCAGGAAGTTCTGTTCGATCCAAACGTCGTCATGCAGAGGTAATTGCATACGTTTTTGACAAAACGAAAAACAATATGCGTTAAGGATTGAGGTTTTGTTGAAGCTCCTCGCAGAGAGCGACTGCCGAAAGCCTGACCGAAGAGAAATCGGAGGAAACGCCCAAAAAAAGTAAAATAAAAACTAAAATATAGAACACGATGATTT
>CAZHSA010000378.1:0-3813 GCA_964535135.1 uncultured Kordia sp. | reverse complement strand
TACGATTTGTGACTTTTTGCTGTCTTTTCGCTAATTATATTTTTGTCTTTTTATTTCTACTTACTCATGCGCTATTTATAAAAACTATTCTTTATGATTATTTATTATTTTCGATTTCTTATTGTTTTAATTGGCGAAACTATAATTGACAAAATCTCATTAGCTTCTTTATGTAAACGATTTATCTCTTCTTTTTCTTTATCTGTAATATTTGAAAACAACTCCAAAAAATACATGCTTTCATCTGCTTCTTCTTCTACTATTTTCAATTTATTTATAAAATCTGCTTTTGATTTAGCTCTACAAGCTGCTCTATAATTTGCTCCTACGGATGATGAACATCGAATCAACTGATTACAATATGCATTATACTCTCTTGAAATTGGAAACCTTAGAACACAACTTCCAACAGTCGGAAGCAATTTTTTTAGTCCTATTTTTCAAAATCTCTTTCATATTTCAAATCACAAATCGTACATCGTAAATCCTAAAGCGCTTCACTTAAAACAGCGAGTGGATTTTCTTCTTTTTCTTTTTTCTCTAAGATTTCTTCTCGTTTTTTACTGACACTTAGTACAATTCCAATGGCTAAACACGTCATCCAAATAGCGGTTCCTCCACTACTGATTAACGGCAATGTTTGTCCTGTAACCGGAAATAATTCTACCGCAACTGCCATGTTGATTAGTGCTTGAAATACAATGGGCAATCCGACACCGATGGCGAGTAATTTTCCAAAGATCGAATCTGCCTTGTGCGCTACAATGACTATCCGAAATAGCAATAGCAAATACAGAAATAGCAACGACAAGCCGCCAATTAAACCATATTCTTCTACAATAATTGCATAGATAAAATCGGATGAACTTTGTGGCAAAAGGTTTTTCATGACACTTTTTCCTGCGCCTACACCTACAACGCCGCCGCTAGCAATCGCGATTTTTGCTCTTTCTATTTGATAGTTTCCTTTGTTTTTCTTTTTCTCTCCTTCTTCAGCATTCCAATAGTTTGACACACGATTTTCCCAAGTTTCTATTTTGACTTGAATTGGTCCTGGAATCGCTCTTCCAATCATAATGAATAATGCCAAACCTACTATTCCTGATCCAATGACGAGTAAAAGATATTTCCACGGATAACCTCCCAAAAAACATAACATTAATACCATAGAAAAGATGATCGCTGTTGTGGAAAAATTTGCTGGTAATATCAGTCCAACTACTAAAAATACAGGTACCCAAAGTGGCAAAATGGTTTCTTTGAACGTGACTACTTTTTCTTTTATTTTCGATAGATATCGCGCCACATAGATCATTAAAATTACACTCGCTAAAGTTGATGTTTGAAATTTGAGTCCCACAAACGGAATACGCATCCAACGACTTGCATTGGCGCCACCAACCGTTGTTCCTTGTGCTAACGTATATACTAGAAAGAACAATACTATTGGCAACATAATGAGCGACAAACCTTTGAAATAATGATATGGCATACGATGCACACCGTATATGATGGCAAATCCTAAGAATAAATGCGAAGCGTGTTTTACTAAGAATTTTAATGTATTTCCATCTCCGTATAAGTACGCCAAGTTACTGCTGGCACTGTATACTGGTAAAAACGAGAATAGCGCTAGTAAGGCAACTACTGCCCAAAGCGCTCTATCTCCTTTTATGTTTTTAAAGATGGTGTTCATTGTTATTGTTGATTTGTGCTTTGTCTATTTGTTGATTCGTTGATTCGTTGATTTGTTAATTTGTTGATTCGTTAATTTGTTAATTTGTTTTACTTACTCTTGTGTTTTTTGTCACGAACACACGAATGTTTTTTGTCCGCTTTTTGTTTTTTCGTCGTGCTGAATTTGATTCATCTCACATATTTTTTTAATTGATCCGTTTGTTTTCTTTTTATCAAAAAAATCTTCTTTGAAATAACTCAAAACCCATCACTCACAACTCATAACTACTTTACAGGTTTCGCACGGCTGCTTTGAATTGTTTTCCGCGTTCTTCATAGTTTTCAAATAAATCGAAACTTGCGCACGCTGGTGATAACAATACATTATTTCCTTTTTCGGCAATTTTATGTGCAATTTTTACAGCTTCACTCATGGAAGTTGTTTCTACCATTAAATCGGTAACGCCACCGAATGATTCTATGATTTTAGAGTTGTCTACTCCTAAACAAATAATTGCTTTTACTTTTTCGTGTACTAACGGCAATAAATCGGAGTAATCATTTCCTTTATCAACACCTCCAACAATCCAGACCGTTTGCGTTGTCATGCTTTCTAGCGCATAATACGTAGCGTTGATATTCGTAGCTTTGGAATCGTTGATGTATTGTACATTTTGGATTTTCAATACTTTTTCCAAACGATGTTCTACACCTTGAAATCCTGACATACTTTCACGTATGGTTTGCTTTCTAATGTTTAATAGTTGCGCTACTGCAGATGCTGCCATTGCATTTTTTACGTTGTGTTGTCCTTCTAGTGCTAGCGAGTCCGTCGGCATAGTTATTGTCTTATTTTGTATTGTTAGTATTATGTTTTTGTCTTGTATATATGCGCCATTTTCTTGTTTGTTTTTGAGAGAAAATGGTATTAATGTCGATTTCACTTTATGCGTTTTCAATCCGTTAACGATGACTTCATTGTCAGCATCATAGATGAGATAATCTCCTTCCGTTTGATTCATCGCAATTCTGAATTTGGAAGCAATGTAATTTTCAAACTTATAGTCATATCTGTCCAAATGATCGGGCGTAATGCTTGTGATGATGGCAATGTGTGGTTTAAAATCTACAATTCCATCGAGTTGAAAGCTGCTTAACTCCAACACGTATTGATCGTAGTTTTCTTCCGCCACTTGCTTGGCAAAACTTGCGCCCATATTTCCTGCTACTCCTACATTTAAACCACCTTCTTTTAATACATGATGCGTTAACATCGTTGTGGTGGTTTTTCCGTTGCTTCCTGTGATTCCTATCATGGTTGCGTTTGTGAACTGACCTGCAAATTCGATTTCCGAAATCACTGGAATTCCTTGTTCACGCAGCGATTTCACCAACGAAATCGTATCTGGAATGCCTGGACTTTTCATCACTACATCGGCATTGAAAAGGGTTGCTGCTGTGTGTTGCTTTTCTTCCCAATCTATTTCAAACTGATTCAGAACGTTTTTGTAATGCGCTTTGATGGCCGATTTGTCCGAAACAAATACTTCATATCCTTGCTGCTTTCCCAAGATGGCAGTTCCTACACCGCTTTCTCCTGCGCCTAGTATGACCAATCGTTTTTTTGACACTATCTTTTATGCTTTTAGCTTTTGGCGCTTTGCCGCTGGCTTGATTGTTTTTTTGTTAATTTGTTTTTTGTCGATTTGTGTTTGTGTTTTTCAATCAATACTCATATCTCAATACTCACAACTACAAATTATCTCAACTTCAATGTGACGATTGTTAGAATTGCGAGTAAGATTCCGATAATCCAGAATCTGGTAACAATTTTACTTTCGTGATATCCTAGTTTTTGATAGTGATGATGTAATGGTGACATTTTAAATATGCGTCTTCCTTCTCCAAATTTCTTTTTGGTGTATTTGAAATAACTTACCTGCATGACCACCGATAGGTTTTCCGCCAAGAAGATTCCGCATAAGATTGGAATGAGCCATTCTTTTCGAATTGCAATCGCGATGACCGCAATAATTCCTCCAATGGTTAAACTTCCTGTATCTCCCATAAATACTTGCGCCGGATACGTATTATACCATAAAAACCCAATCAAAGCTCCTACAAATGCGGCAATGT
>CAZHSA010000377.1:0-3823 GCA_964535135.1 uncultured Kordia sp. | reverse complement strand
CCCGTAATACGATGACATTCCACCACTTCAGGAAAGGTGTTGATCTGCTTTACAAAGCGTTCCAAATAACTACGTGTATGTCCTTGCAACGTGATTCCTATAAAAACAGTTTGCTTCAATCCCAATTTCTTAGCATTCAGCAAGGCAACATAACTGTCTATAAAACCTTCCTTTTCAAGCTTCTTAATGCGTTCAAAAACGGGCGTGGTTGACATCTGTAATTCCTCTGCCAAACTTTTTGTAGTGCGATTGCTATTCTGTTGCAACAACTTCAAAATTTTTAAATCAACTTGATCTAACTTCATAGGTTTCAGATAAAAAATATAAAAAAGCCGTATCAAACAGCTTCAAAAAGAAAAAAATATAATTAAAAATCAAAAATAAAGAAAAAAACACTACTAATAATAATCAATTGTAGTGTATTTATTCTAAAATGCTGGAAAATAAGTATTTTTGTTCGCTTTTTTATGGGAAAGAAAGACTAAAAAACAAACGCTCATGCCTATCGTACCGCTGAAAATGCCCAAAATGGGAGAAAGTATCTCTGAAGCCACTGTGATCAGTTGGCTAAAAAATGTGGGAGATACTGTCGAAATCGAAGAAACGATCTTGGAAGTTGCTACAGACAAAGTAGATTCGGAAGTGCCTTCACCTTGTACAGGTGTGGTTACTGAAATTCGTTTTCAACCCAATGATGTCGTGCCAGTTGGTGAAATTATTGCACTAATTGATGCTTCCGAAGATGGAGAAATTGCAGCGGAAGTTTCCAAAGAACCGATAAAAACAGAAGCACCAAAAGCAGCGAGCATTCCAACTCCTACACAAAACGTTCAGAATTCAGAATTTGTACGAAATCCGGATGCATTCTTATCGCCATTAATCGTAAGCATTGCGAAAAAGGAAAACATGACGATTGAAGAAGTGCAAAGCATTCCAGGTACAGGAGCCGACGGACGCATTCGCAAAAGTGATGTGTTCAACTATCTAAAAAACAGACAATATCCATTGTCAAGCAGACCGCAAGTACAAGCACAGCAACCGAAAAGTAGTTACAATCCGCCACCAATCAAATTTGTGGAAGGTCATGACAACGTGGTTGAAATGGATCGCATGCGCAAAATGATTGCCGATCACATGGTGTATTCCAAACACACTTCGCCACACGTAACAGCATACATCGAAATAGACGTAACCAATATGGTCAATTGGCGAAATGCGAATAAAGTACCTTTCCAAGAAAAATATGGAGAACGTTTAACATTTACGCCACTATTTGTAGAAGCTGTGGCAAAAGCAGTCATTGACTTTCCTGGTATTAACGCTTCAGTATCAGAAGATGGCAAAAAAATCATTGAACGAAAAGACATCAACATCGGAATGGCAACTGCCTTACCAAGTGGAAACCTAATCGTTCCTGTGGTGAAAAATGCAGATGAAAAAAACCTAAAAGGCTTGGCGTCAGAAGTAAACCACTTAGCAAATGCTTCTCGCGAAAACAAACTCAAACCTGAAGAAATTCAAGGAAGTACATTTACGATTTCAAATGTTGGAACCTTTGGTAGTCTCATGGGAACACCAATTATCAATCAACCCGAAGTTGCCATTTTAGCCTTGGGCATCATCAAAAAGCGTCCAGAAGTCATCACGACAGAAAAAGGAGATGAAATTGCTATTCGTAGCATGATGTATCTCTCACTATCATTCGATCACCGAGTGGTAGACGGATACCTTGGCGGATCATTCCTAAGAAAAGTAGGCGATTATTTAGAAGAATTCGATCCGAATCGGAAAATTTGAAATTGAAATTGAACTTGAAACTGAATTCGAAACTAAAACGTCACTTCGAGTGAAATTCTGTAAGAATTTAGTATCGAGAAGTACTTGGGAATTATAAATCTTAAATGCTAAATGTTGAATTTTAAATTGAAACAAAACACTTTTTAAAACCTAAAACAACAAACAACTAAACAAATGATACAAACACAAAACATACACATCACAAAAGCAGCGGAATCAAACGTATCAAAGCTTGATTTTGACAACATTCCTCTGGGAAGAACGTTCACCGATCATATGTTTATCTGTTCGTATGAAGATGGTGCGTGGCAAACACCAAAAATTCAACCTTTGGGAATGATTCCTACGCATCCAGCAGCGATGGCATTGCATTACGGACAAGCTATTTTTGAAGGAATGAAAGCTACTGTAAATGCGGAAGGCGAACCTTTACTCTTTCGTCCTGAAGAAAATGCAAAACGCTTAAACTTTAGTGCGCGTCGTATGGGAATGCCAGAATTTCCAGAAGCGTTGTTTGTGGAAGGACTCAAACAATTAGTCAATATGGAACGTGGTTGGATTCCGCCACAGGAAGGAAGTGCGCTGTATTTACGCCCGTTTATGTACGCTACCGAACCGTTTATCGGAATGCGTGCTGCTACTAGTTATCACTTTATCATCATTGCCTCGCCAGCGGGTCCATTCTTTACCAAACGGATTAAGTTGTACGCGGAAACCAAATATATTCGTGCTGCCGAAGGTGGAACTGGAGAAGCCAAAGCCGCAGGAAACTATGCCGCTGCGATTCGCCCTACGGAAATTGCAAAAAGCAAAGGATTCGATCAAGTATTATGGCTCGATGCACACGAATTTGAATACATTCAAGAAGTGGGAACGATGAATATCTTCTTTAAAATCAACGGGAAATTCATCACGCCAAGTTTGGATGGCGCTATTTTGGATGGAATCACGCGTAAAAGTGTCATTACCATTTTGGGAGACAATGGTTTCGAAGTAGATCAGCGACCGATCAAACTTTCGGAAATCATCGAAGCGTCTCAAAACGGAACTTTAGAAGAAGCCTTCGGAACAGGAACGGCAGTAGGCATCGCTATGATTCAAGCCATCGGTTACAAAGACGAAGAAATTCACGTTTCTGACGAAAGTCCGGTTGGGCAACTAGTTATGGATACCATCAATGGAGTTCGAGCTGGGCAACTAAAAGACACACATAACTGGATGGTTTCAGTTAGTGAATAGTATTGAGTGCTGAGATGTTAGTATTGAGAAACATCAAAGCAAAATTGTATCACATAAAGTAAAGAAAAACAAGACGTCACTTCGAGTGAATTTGCAGAGCAAATTAGTATCGAGAAGTACTTTGAAGTAAAATATATAAAAAGATATGAGAGATTAGTAATGAAAGTATCTCAATACTCACTACTAAGATCTCAATACTATAAAAAAACATGAACAAAGAAACACTACAAAAAGGATTCTCATTGCTCTGCACTGCCAAAGCAATGGCAACACTATACGAAGACAATTTCAAGCAAGTTTCCAAATATGTGCATGCAACTTCACGTGGACATGAAGCCATTCAATGTGCTATTGGAATGCAACTATTGCCGCAAGATTATGCTTTTCCGTATTACCGTGATGATGCCATGTTGTTGGCTATCGGAATGCGTCCGTATGACTTAATGTTGCAGTTACTTGCTAAAAAAGACGATCCTTTTTCTGGTGGACGTACCTATTATTCACATCCAAGTTTGCGAGAAGCAGACAAACCGAAAATTCCGCATCAATCCTCCGCAACAGGAATGCAAACCATTCCTGCAACAGGAGTTGCCATGGGAATGAAATACAAAGAAATTCAAGGAATTGCAGATCAGGCAGCTAAAGATTCCCCATTTGACGATACGCGCGACTTGAATCCGATTACGGTGTGTTCTTTAGGAGATGCATCGGTAACGGAAGGCGAAATTGCAGAAGCATTTCAAATGGCAGCCTTAAAACAATTGCCAATTCTATACTTAGTACAAGA
>CAZHSA010000376.1:0-3871 GCA_964535135.1 uncultured Kordia sp. | reverse complement strand
TCTCAAATTCTTATTGAACCAGAACCTTCAAAAGAAGCTGTAGATAAAGTCATCAAAAAACTAAAAGATATCAAAGCAGAAGTAGAAGCAGGTTCAAGTTTTGGAACCAAAGCTATTTTATACTCTAAAGATAGAGCTTCTGGGCGACAAGGTGGTTTAATGCCAATAAACAAAAGACAACCATTAGCCAAAGAATTCAAAGACATGGCATTCTCATTACAACAAGGTGAAATTTCAGATCCGTTTGAAACTGATTTTGGTTGGCACATTGTAATGGTTGATAAAGTTCGTGGACAAGAACGCGATGTACGACACATTCTATTAATTCCAGAAGTTTCTAATGACAAACTGGAAGAAGCACGTAAAGAAATTGATACGCTACGTTCACGCATTATTGATGGAGAACTTACTTTTGAAGAAGCGGCACGTTCGTTTTCGGATGACAAAGAAACACGTAACAACGGAGGAAAACTGATCAATCCAGCAACATTTGATACACATTTCGAATTAACAAAGATGGATCCAGAACAATACTCGCAAATTGAGCCATTAAAAGGAGGACAAATTTCGATTCCTTTAATTGACGAAACGCGAACAGGTCAAAAAAGATTCAAACTACTAAAAGTAACCAATCGTTTTGACGAACACGTTGCTGATTATTCCAAAGATTACATCAAAATTAAAAACTTAGCACTCAAAGAAAAACAGTTGCGAGAAGTTGGAAAATGGATCACACAAAAAATAAAAGATACCTACATCAATGTCAATTCTGACAATCGAAACTGTGAATTTGAAAATAACTGGTTAAAAAAATAAAAAACAATATGTCAGACGTTGCTGCTATTGAAAACCTTGTAAAAAAGCACAAGGAACTCAAGAATGAAATTGCTAAAATTATTGTAGGTCAAGAAAAAGTAATCGATCAAATATTACTTTCCATATTTTCTGGTGGACATGCCTTATTAATTGGTGTTCCGGGATTGGCAAAAACATTAATGGTAAACACCATTGCAACAACATTAGGATTAGATTTTAAACGTATTCAGTTTACGCCCGATTTAATGCCGAGTGATATCTTAGGAAGTGAAATCTTAGATGAATCTCGAAACTTTAAATTCATCAAAGGACCAATATTCGCAAATATCATTTTGGCAGATGAAATCAACCGTACACCACCAAAAACGCAAGCTGCTTTACTAGAAGCGATGCAAGAACGCGCGGTTACTGTTGCCGGTCATCACTACAAACTAGACTTACCGTACTTTGTATTGGCAACACAAAACCCAATTGAGCAAGAAGGAACCTATCCGTTACCAGAAGCACAGTTAGACCGTTTTATGTTTGCGATCCATTTAACTTATCCAACATTCGCGGAAGAAGTACAAGTCGTAAAAGCGACAACAACAGATGTGGAAGCTTCTGTAAATGCATTATTCAACGCGCAAGAAATCATTGCGATTCAAAAACTCATTCGTAAAATTCCTGTAGCAGATAACGTGATAGAATATGCGGTGACGTTGGTGTCTAAAACACGTCCAAAAGAAGCAAGTGCTATTGACATTGTAAAACAATATGTAGATTGGGGCGCAGGACCAAGAGCTTCGCAAAACCTAATCTTAGCTGCCAAAGCGCATGCGGCAATCAATGGGAAATTTTCTCCAGATATTGAAGATGTGCAAGCGGTTGCCATTGGAATCTTATCACACAGAGTTATTCGAAATTACAAGGCAGAAGCAGAAGGAATCACGATAGAAAAGATCATTGAAAGTTTATTCTAAATGAACTTTTTTGATAGATAACATCTTGTAAATTTTACTACTATTACAAGTATCTGAAAAAATAGGGCTTCAAATTATGAATTTCATAATTTGAAGCTTTTTTTATTACTTATTTTGAATTTAATTCAATGAAATTTAAAATTCGATAAAAATAATTAATCAAAAATAATGGTATGCTGTGGATTTTCAAAAATCAAGATTATTTCGTAATTTCGCAGGACTTTCAAAACACTAAAAAACAAATATATGGCCTTTGATATTGACATGATAAAAAAGGTTTACGAAACAATAGTGGAACGTGTAGACAAAGCACGCGAAATTACTGGTAAACCATTAACACTTTCAGAAAAAATATTATATGCTCACTTGTGGGACGGAACAGCTAGCAAAGCGTTTGTAAGAGGAAAAGATTATGTAGATTTTGCTCCCGATCGTATTGCCTGCCAAGATGCAACCGCACAAATGGCTTTATTGCAGTTTATGCAAGCAGGGAAAAGCAAAGTAGCAGTTCCTACAACCGTACACTGTGATCACTTAATTCAAGCAAAAGTTGGTGCAACTACCGATTTACAATCTGCCATGAATAATAGTAGTGAAGTATTCAATTTCTTAGAGTCAGTATCAAACAAATACGGAATTGGATTCTGGAAGCCAGGTGCAGGAATCATTCACCAAGTAGTATTAGAAAATTATGCCTTTCCAGGCGGAATGATGATCGGAACAGATTCACACACGGTAAACGCTGGTGGACTTGGAATGGTTGCGATTGGAGTTGGTGGAGCAGATGCCGTTGATGTAATGGCTGGAATGCCTTGGGAACTTAAATTTCCTAAATTAATAGGTGTAAAACTTACGGGTAAAATTTCTGGTTGGGCAGCACCAAAAGATGTCATCTTAAAAGTAGCTGGAATTGTTTCTGCAAAAGGAGGAACAGGTGCTATTGTTGAATACTTTGGACCTGGAGCTGTATCAATGTCTTGTACAGGAAAAGGAACCATCTGTAATATGGGAGCTGAAATTGGAGCTACAACATCAACGTTTGGATACGATGAATCTATGGAGCGTTATTTACGTGCAACTGATAGAAGTGATGTTGCAGATGCAGCGAATGAAGTAAAAGAGTATTTAACAGGAGATGCTGAAGTATACGCAAATCCTGAGCAATACTTTGATCAAGTTATTGAAATTAACTTATCTGAATTGGGACCATTATTAAACGGACCATTTACGCCAGACTTATCTACAACTGTTGGTACAGAAATGACAGGAAGAGCACAAGAAAATGATTGGCCATTACAAGTAGAATGGGGATTAATTGGTTCGTGCACTAACTCTTCATATGAAGATTTATCAAGAGCGTCTTCTGTAGCACAGCAAGCGCTAGACAAAGGCATAAAAATGAAATCTGAATTAGGGATCAATCCAGGATCAGAGCAAGTACGCTACACAGCAGAACGTGACGGAATCCTTGATATCTTCGAAAAATTAGATGCCAAAATATTTACAAACGCTTGCGGACCATGTATTGGACAATGGGCACGTTACAGTGATCCTAAAAATGCACCAAAAAACAGCATCGTTCACTCATTCAACAGAAACTTTGCAAAACGTGCCGATGGAAACCCAAATACACACGCATTCGTAGCTTCTCCTGAGATTACAGCAGCTATTGCTATTTCAGGTCGTTTGGACTTCAATCCGATGACGGACACGTTGATCAATGAAAATGGTGAAGAAGTAATGTTAGACGAACCAACAGGATGGGAATTGCCTCCAAAAGGGTTTGATGTAAAAGATAACGGATATTTAGCACCAGAAGAAGATGGAAGCGGCGTTGTCGTTACTGTTGCTGAAGATTCTGAACGTTTGCAATTGTTAACACCATTTGTACCACTTGGAGAAAGCATTACAGGCGCAAAACTATTGATAAAAGCACATGGAAAATGTACTACAGATCACATTTCTATGGCAGGACCTTGGTTGCGTTTCCGCGGACACTTAGACAATATTGCCAACAATACATTAATTGGTGCGGTAAATGCATTCAACATGAAAACAAACTTTGTAAAAAGTCAGTTAGATGGTGAATATGA
>CAZHSA010000375.1:0-3909 GCA_964535135.1 uncultured Kordia sp. | reverse complement strand
TGCCGATTTAACGATGATGTGTACGGCGCAAGCTTCGAGTACTATTGTAAAGAAATTATAATGAAATATGATTTGCATCAATGGTGGCTGAATTTATCATCGAAATATACCGATAATAAATTATTATTGAATCAACTTTGGAAAGAAATTGATAAAAACTATACGTTTAAAAAACGTCATTATCACAATCTAACACATATTGGCAATATGTTACGCTCAGTTTCAATTGATCAAAATGATTTAAGCGATCCTGACTGTCTAGAATTTGCGATTTGGTATCACGATATTATTTACAATGCTACCAAAAGCAACAACGAATTAAAAAGTGCCGAATTCGCCCAAAAAAGACTCAAAACCTTTACAAATTGATCAAAAAAAGATCGAAAGTTGCGTAAATTTGATCATTTCTACAAAAAAACATGAAGTCATAAATGCTCAAGATGAAGATAATGCCTATCTTTTGGACTGGGATTTGGCAATTTTAGGAAGTTCTTGGAAGTGGTATAAGGACTATACAGAAAAAATTCGCAAGGAATACTCCATGTTTCCAGATTTCATGTATAAAAAAGGAAGAAAGAACGTATTGCAGCATTTTCTAACACGTCCACGAATTTATTATACCGAAAAATACCACCATTTGTGGGAAGCAAACGCTAGAAACAACCTTCAAAAAGAACTCGATTTGTTATGATCAATAAACGCCTTTTGATTAAAAACTTGCTCGCTCACAACGATGAGAATAGTTTTTATGACAAAAAGCGGAAATTGAATATTGGCGAAAAGGAAGGAAAAGCAAAGTTTCTGAAACATATTTGCGCGCTTTCTAACAGCAACCCCAAAAACAATTCGTACATCGTGATTGGCGTGGAAGATGAAGATAATAAGATTGTCGGTGTCGATTTTTTTGACGATAGTAAGATTCAAAATTTGATCAATGCGTACTTGACGAATCCGCCAATTGTACAGTATGAAAATATTTACTTTCCACATTTACCCAAAGGAAAAGTAGTAGGATTGGTCACCATTAGACCGATTGGCAAAATTACATCGCTTCGTAAAAATATTTGGAAATATTATGGCGGTTCTGTGTTTCTGCGTGATGGAAGCATTTCCATGCCCAAAGTGTTTGATATTGAAATTAAAGATGTGAATTCTGAAATTGTTCAAAATATTGAAAAAAGCGCGCAAAATAATATCAAATTAACACTCGATAGCGTCATCAATTTCATCAACAACGAGCACAAAAATTTAGAATCACACTATCAAGTTTTTAAAGAACAATTTATTGTGTGTTGGGCAGGAATCAAGCAAAAAAAACGGGATAAAATCTTCTATTCGCGCGTAGATATTGAATTGATCAACGAGCAAGTAAAATTATTTTATTCCGCATTAGATCAAGTTGAAATCACCTATAATGACGATGCTTTTACCATTGTAGAATACGTGCCACTTGGATTGCAAAACAAATACAAATACTATCCGCTAGAAAAAGTAACAATTACCTTCAAACCCAACGGAATGTACGCTATTGATACCAATTTAATTTTTGAAGCGCCGCAATTCGACAAAAAAACCTTGCATCACATTTACAACACCAACAATGTGATTTTAGAAAAAATTCAAAAAAACATTCCCATCACCGAAAGTGAAGATCTTGATTTACGAAATTTACCCGCAACATATATGATTTGTTATTTGAATGGTTTTCACGAAGCTAAAAACAAACTCGATGAAGCAAAATTGCTTCTAAAAAATTATGACAATGATATCTACGAGTTGTACAAAGCTAGCATTCGTATTTTGCGGAAAATTAAATATAGTTAATTGGTTATTATATTTTTAGATAACTTTAAGGACATTCTTACAAAAGAAACATGGGAAAAACATACAGCTATATTGCATTAGGAATTGCCATTGTAGTGTTTATTTATAGTTTTTTTAAAACAGGTGAAATAGGATTTTCGCTTGCACTTGCTGGAATCGGCTTTGTATGGTTTCTTTTTGAGAATTTCTTCAAATTATTTTCGCTCACCAGAGGTAAATCAAATAAAAAGTTCAATGATGAAAAGTATAAGAAAGACAAAGAAGCATTGAATAAAGCAACAGATAATAATCCTACATTGCGATAAAAAAAGGAATTCACAACATCAATAAGAATCAATAGTTAATTTGTACTTTTGCTGTATGATGCAAAACATTCGTGTAGCCGTAGACGCCGTTGTATTTGGGTATAAAGACCATCAACTAAACGTACTTTTAATTAAGCGAAAAGTAAAACCGTTTCAGGGTTCATGGGCGTTGCCTGGCGGATTGGTATTAGAACATGAAAGTTTAGAAACTGCCGTAGAACGCGAATTACAAGAAGAAACCAACGTTACTATTGATTATTTAGAGCAACTCTATTCGTTTGGAAAACCAGGTCGTGATCCACGAAATCGTGTCATTTCTGTGGCGTATGTTGCCTTGGTAAAACCGTCGCATCACACCATAAAAGCGGATACAGATGCGCAAGAAGTTGCGTGGTTTCCCATCAATGAATTGCCCGAATTGGCTTTTGATCACCATGTCATTTTAGAAAAAGCCAAAACACGCTTGCGTAACAAATTGACCTACGAACCAATTGGTTTTGACTTGTTATCAACCAAATTTCTCTTCTCCGATTTAGAAAAGCTCTACATGACCATTTTAGAGAAAAAAATTGATCGTAGAAACTTCCGCAAAAAAATATTAAGTTTTGGCATCTTAGAAGAACTCGACGAAAAAGTATCCGAAGGACGTGGCCGACCTGCTAATTTGTTCAAATTCAACAAAAAACAATACTTTAAACTGCAAAAAGAAGGTTTCTTATTTGATATAAAATAACGGCGTGCCCGTAAACGGTCAGGCTGTCGGCAGTCGCTCTCTTCGAGGAGCTTCAACAAATGCCTCTATCCTTCACGCGAAACAAAGAACATTTAATACTTAAATTTTTAATTAATGTAAAAAATACACAAAATAATTTGTAGAACTAAAAAAGCATTTTATATTTGCGTACAAATAACGCTAATATGAATTATGTACACTTAGATTCGGACTTTACACCTTTTGGAAAATCAATTGACTTTGAAACGTTTACATTTTCTGGAGGCGAACCACATATCAAAATAAAAGAAGCTGTAAGTGAACCTGTTACCATCACACAACGCATTACAAATTTTAATGATCTAGGTTTTATTTTGTTGGCAACCGATGCATTACGTAGAATGAACGTCAAAGAAATTAGCTTGTTTATTCCCTACTTTCCAGCAGCGCGACAAGATCGTGTGATGGTTTCAGGAGAACCACTAAGCGTCAAAGTATATGCAGACATCATCAACAGTCAACACTATGAAAAAGTCACGGTGTTTGATCCGCATTCAGAAGTCACGCCAGCGTTATTGAACAATGTAGAAGTCATTCACAATCATGAGTATGTACAACAGTGTTTGGAAAGTATCAAAGACGACATTGTACTCATCTCGCCCGACGGCGGCGCATTAAAAAAAATATACAAACTCTCCACATATTTGGGAGGAATTGAAGTGATAGAATGTTCTAAAAAACGAAATGTACAAACAGGTGAATTATCAGGATTTACGGTATATGCAGACGATTTAAAAGGAAAAACAGGAGTCGTTATTGATGATATTTGCGATGGTGGCGGCACTTTTTTAGGACTCGGAAAAGCATTGAAAGCAAAAAATGTGGGCGATGTACATTTAGTAGTAAGTCACGGAATCTTTAACAAAGGATTTGAACAATTAGAAAGTATTTACAAAACAATTTTCACCACAAACTCATTTAGAGATGTGAAATCAAAACAAGTGGTACAAATTAACTTTTAGGTAATTGAATACAGAGTCAAGAGTCAAGAGTCAAGAGTCAAGAGTC
>CAZHSA010000374.1:0-3938 GCA_964535135.1 uncultured Kordia sp. | reverse complement strand
TCAAAACCCACAACAGACAACCATTGAAATAGAAATGCAAAATATAAAACGCTAAATGTTAAATGAAAAAGTAGTTCCAACCAACACCCAACACCATGAAAACCGCAGCTGAAATTCAACACATACTTTCCGAAAATAAAAAAAACCTAGCATTTATCTTAGGGAATGGCATCAATTTGCATTATCAAAAAGACAATGTTTCTTGGTACAATTTACTGCTTGATTTATGGAAAGCACACGCTGATGAACCCATGGATGAAATACCTGAAGGCATATCATTTATAGAATTCTATGACGCACTAGGTTTACAAAATGTTACTCAATCTGGGTTTTCTACACAATTACAAAAAGATGTCAAGGGTAAAATGTTAAATTGGCAACCTGATAACGCCCAAAACTTAGTATTGGACAAAATAAAATCATACAATGCACCCATTTTGACAACAAATTTTGATGATCTTATTCCGAAATCTATGCAGCTAAAAGCGCATCGAATTCCCAATACAAGTTTCACAGATCATTATCCGTGGTCAACATATTACGGAGATGAAAAACTCAATTCACCGCTTAATAATTTTGGAGTTTGGTATATGAATGGCATGGTAAAATACCACAGAAGCATCAAATTGGGACTTTCAGAATACATGGGAAATGTGGAACGTGCGCGCAAACTAGTCAACAATAATTATGGATATGTTCCCAACGAGGAAACAAGTCCATGGCTTATGAGTAATACTTGGATTGACATTCTCTTCAACAAATCTTTGTGTATTTTCGGATTGAGCTTGGATGAAACAGAAGTATTTTTTAGATGGTTATTAATTCAACGCGCAAAATTTTTCAAGCGTTTTCCTAAATACGATCAAAAAGGTTGGTATCTCATGAAAAAAGAAGAAAACAATCCGCAACTCGTAGGGAAAAAATTCTTCCTCAAATCGGTAGGTATTGAAGTCCTCGAAGTGGAAGACTATCCGGTCTTATATGAAGATATATGGAAGTAGTTGTTTTGGAAATTTTAAATGCTAAATGTATTTCAAAGGCTAATTCAGAAACTCATTCAACATTTAAAATTTAACATAGCTAAAAACCGTTCACCATATGCTATTTTCCGTTTATCATAATTTCGATTGCCGAAACCGCAAAGTGCTATACTTTTACATCGTAATCAAAAAACGACAGACATGCAATCAATTATCAAATTCATATTTAGACTCGCTTTTCTTCTCGGAACGCTTGTGGCATCAGCGCAAGATATCTCTGGGACTTGGAAAGGAGAACTAAGTGTTCAAGGAATGGAACTTCCCATCGTATTCAATATCTCTCAAACAGATGATGGATATAAAACAACTTTAGACAGTCCAAAGCAAGGCGCTTACGATATGCCAACAGACAAAACTACGTTTGTAGACAACAAACTCACCGTTACCTACGCACAAATTGCTATGGAATATACAGGAACACTCTCAGACGGAATGTTTAAAGGAACTTTCAAACAAGCAGGACAAACATTTCCATTAGATTTTAAAAAAGGTAAAAAAGAACCTAAAAAAGTAAAACCACAAGAACCTAAAAAACCATATCCATACGCTTCTGAAGAAGTGAATTTCATCAATAAAAAAGCGGACAACATTAAGTTTTCAGCGACATTAACAATACCAGCAAACGTGAAAAATCCGCCTGTAGTGATTCTAATTACAGGTTCAGGACCACAAAATCGTGATGAAGAATTACTAGGTCACAAACCATTTTTAGTTTTAGCCGATCACTTTACACGACAAGGAATTGCAGTATTGCGTTATGACGATCGTGGAACGGCAAAATCTGAAGGCGATTTCTCAACAGCAACTTCATTTGACTTTGCTTCCGATGTAGAAGCTGCCATGGAATATTTGCAAACACGTAGCGATGTTGTAAATCCAAACAAAATTGGGTTGGTTGGTCATAGTGAAGGCGGACTTATTGCACCAATTGTGGCTGCACGAAACAACAAAGTAGCTTTCTGTGTATTACTAGCAGGACCTGGAGTAGACGGAAAAAAAGTATTACTCACACAAGGAAAACGCGCTGCTGAACTAGAAGGATATCCGGCCAAGGACATTGCGGTCTCTCAAGAAATATCGGCAAAAGTTTTTGACATCTGTGCAAACTTTAAAGGAGACGCATCAAAAAAACAAATGAAGGAGTTATTTCAAAGCATGAAAACCAGAATGACTTCGCCAAAAGCAAAAGAAGAATTGCAAGATGCTGCAATCAGCCAACAAATAGAAATGCTTACGTCTCCTTGGATGCAAACATTCTTAGGATACGATCCGCAAACATCTTTGAAAAAAGTAAATTGCCCAGTATTAGCCATCAATGGAGAAAAAGACTTTCAAGTATTGCCAAAATTAAATTTGGATGGAATTAAAAAAGGCTTACAACACAATAAAGACGTAACTATTAAGGAATTCAAGGACCTAAACCACCTATTTCAAACCTCAGAAACAGGCGCATTAAGTGAATATGCAGATATTGAAGAAACATTTGCGCCTGTTGCGTTAAACTTTGTTTCAAACTGGATTAACGAAAGATTCTAAATCATCAATCAATAATGCACTTTTTCAAGCTTGGGAAAGTGCATTTTATTTACATTTGATACTTATTTACAAAAGATGGAAGCTTCTAAAAAAGGAAACACATATACTTTCTGGATTTTACAATTTTTAGGTTGGGGATTGTTAATCAGTATTAATATTTTAGGACAAATCTATCTAAGCCCTTCAGGGAAAGTAAAACACGTCTACATTCTTTTTGAAGGCATGGTATTCGTTATTCTTGGAGTTGGACTCACCGCTTGGATACGGATCTATTTAAAACGGTTTAACTTTGTTGAAAATCAAACACAAAAAAACTACCTAAAAGTAATAGCTTTATACATCATAATATCGTTTGTTTTTATTGTATTACTTCTCGGAATAAGTAAATTACTCTTCACTTCAATTCATGGAAGAGAATTAGTCCTCAACAGAAATATCATCTTTCTTAATGCCGTCAATGTAAGTATTTATGTCTTCTTTTGGATTGTACTATACGTTTCTATAAAATCTATAATGCGCATGCGACGCAACAAAATAGATCGTTTACGATTAGAAGCATCGCTGAAAGAATCGCAATTAAATACACTCAAAGGACAACTCAATCCGCACTTCATGTTCAACAGTCTCAATAATATCAGAGGATTGATGTTGGAAGATGTAGACAAATCACGAGAAATGCTCACACGGTTGTCGGAAATGCTCCGATATTCGCTCAATATGAATAAAATAGATGCCATTCAAATAGCACAAGAACTGGAAACAGTAGAAAACTATGTGGCACTTTCCAAAATACAGTTGGAAGATCGTTTGCAATACGAACAAGACATTGACGAATCTTTATTGCAAGTGAAAATTCCTCCAATGATCATACAAATGTTGGTTGAAAACGCTATCAAGCACGGAATTGCAACACAAAAAAATGGAGGAACCATAAAGTTGATCATCACAGACAATACAAAAGAAATCATAGTACAAGTAAACAATACAGGAACGCTAAAAACGGCAAGCGATTCTACCAAAATTGGTGTGGATAACATTTCAAAACGGTTGGAATTATTATACGGAGAAAAAGCTAACTTTACCTTGAAAGAAGTGAACAATGAAGTACAAGCCATCATTAAAATACCTGTAAACTAATCATGGAAAGCATCACTGCCATTATTGTAGAAGATTCTCGCTTAGCGCGGAATGAACTCAAAGAACTCCTAAAAAAGCATCCGCAAATTGAGTTGGTCGCTGAGGCGGAAAATGTCGACAAAGCCTACGAATTGATCAATTCAAAACAACCACAAGTATTGTTTTTAGACATCAACATGCCTGAAAAAAATGGATTTGAATTGTTAGAAATGCTAGACAATGTTC
>CAZHSA010000373.1:0-3939 GCA_964535135.1 uncultured Kordia sp. | reverse complement strand
TACATTGTTATACTTCAAAAGTAGGTATCGTGTTGCAGGGAATATATGATTTATGTCATGTTTGAAGAATTTTTAAATGATACTAGTACATGAAAACAGAAAATAGGTATTACCATATTGTTAAGCCTATTTTAAAAATGTGCTGAATGTTCAAATTATTACCTACTTTCGTCATGAATTTGATCCAATAAAACCTAAAAATGTCACTAACTTCTACCGAATATTACAACAGAGATCTTTCATGGTTGCGCTTTAATCATCGTGTGTTGCAAGAAGCTGTTGATACACGAAATCCGTTGTACGAACGCATCAAGTTTTTGGCAATATTTTCGTCTAATTTGGATGAGTTTTTTAAAGTGCGCGTGTCTGCCATTCGTCAAATCAAAACTTTAGATAAAGGTTTGCGTAAAAAACTCATCACGAAGCCAAATAAGTTGCTGAAAAAGATCAAAAAAGAAGTCAATCTGCAACAAGAAGAATTTGGAAACATCTTTAGAGAACACATCATTCCCGAATTAAAAAAAGAAGGAATCGAGTTGATCAATCACACACAGTTTTCACCAACGCAGGAACAATTCGCGAACGCATATTACAAAGAAAAATTAGCGTCAAAACTAACTTTAGACGCCAATGTTTCTGAGGAAACTGAACTTTTTATTGAGAACGAACAATTATATTTAGCGTCCGTTCATAACGAACAATTGGTCGTTTTTAAAATTCCCGTAGATGCAGGGCGATTTGTGGTGTTCCCAGCAGAAAATAACACACATTACATCACGTTTGTAGATGACATCTTAAAGTACCATCTCACGGAAGTGTATCCAGAAAACACCTTTCATTGCATTAAAGTTTCCCGTGATGCCGAATTATACATCGACAATGAATATTCGGGCAATCTATTAGAAAAAATAAAAGATTCTTTAGGCAATAGAAATACAGGACAAGTAACACGAATGTTGGTTGATAAATCAGCTTCTGAAGATTTACTAGACGAGCTAAAAGACGAACTCAACGTGAATGATACGGACGTAGTTTTGGGCGGAATGTATCATAACTTTAAAGACTTTTTTGGCTTTCCGAATCCGACAGAAAAACATCTTTCATTACCAGCATTGCCGCCAGTTCGAAACAAAGCCTTAAGTGCATACGACAGTTTATTCACCGCAATCACCGAAAAAGATCGTTTGTTGTACTTTCCGTACGAAACTTTTGATCACGTTTCGGAATTGATGGAAGAAGCCGCCACAGATGAAAAGGTAACCAAGATAAAAATCACCTTGTATCGTGTTGCTAAAGAATCACGCTTAACGACTGCGTTGATTACTGCATTGAAAAACGGAAAAGAAGTCACGGTTTTTATGGAAACCAAAGCGCGTTTTGACGAGCAGAACAACATCAAATGGGGAAAAATTCTTGAAGAAAGCGGAGCGAAAGTAATTTACAGTTATCCTGGCATCAAAGTACACTCAAAAATACTCTTCATTGAACGTGTTGAAAACGACATTCTAGCTTGGTATGGGTATATTGGTACAGGAAATTTCAATGAAAAAACCGCAACATTATATACAGATTTCTGTTTGATGACCAAACGCGAAAAAATCACTGCTGAATTGGCGCAAGTCTTTCAAGTATTGGAGCGAGAAATCATCATTCCAAAAAGTAAAAAGCTATTAATATCTCCATTTACAACGCGAAGCACGTTCTTAGAATTGATTGATGAAGAAATAAAAAATGCACAAGCTGGAAAAGAAGCATACATCATTCTAAAACTCAACAGTCTTCAAGACAAACGCATGATTGAAGCCTTGTATGAAGCGAGCAATGCAGGCGTACAAATTGACTTGGTAGTGCGTGGAATTTGCTGTTTGGTTCCTGGAATAAAAGGACAAAGCGAAAACATTCGTATCAAAAGTGTGGTAGGACAATTTTTAGAACACGGACGTGTGTATATGTTTGCCAATGGAGGCAATGAAAAAATGTATATCGGTTCTGCCGATTGGATGACGCGAAATTTAGATCATCGTATTGAAGTGCTCACGCCAATTTTAGACAAAGACATGCATCAGCAACTACGAATGTTTGTACAATGGCAATTAGACGATTCTGTAAAAGCAAGAATCATTGATGCCAAACAGAAAAACAAATACGTATCACAAGATGCAAAAGCCATTCATTCACAGCAAAAAACATACGAAGAAATTATAAAAATGAATTTGTAAAATTTTCTCCTACGTAGTCGAAAAACTAAAAATGCAACATCACTTCTGCGCCAACTTCTAATTGTACCGTTCTTCCAAAAATCAACGCGCGATTATCGTCTAAATGTCCTGCGGGGAAGTCAAAACAAATAGGGAAATCGTATGCAGAAGTCACATCCAAAATAATTTCATGTGCATTCTTGCCAAACGGAATCATATGATCGTGCATATCGGTCATTCCGCCAACAATCATTCCTGCGAGATTTTCAAAATAACCGTTGCGTTTCAAGTTCATCAACATGCGATCCATATGATACAAATATTCGTCTAAATCTTCTAAAAAAAGAATCTTTCCGTCGGTGTCTAAGCTTTCATCTGAGCCTAACATGCTGTACAACATGCTCAAATTTCCGCCAATCAATTTGCCTGTGGCGACTCCATTTCTGTTATGCGCTTTCGCGGGAATCGTGTAGTGTACGTGTTCGCCAAAAAGTGCTTTTCGTAAACTTTTCAACGCAGCTTTGCTATTCTTGGGAACATTAATTGGCATCGTAGCATGAAGCGTTTCAATGTTCAATTGTGCTCCTTTTGCATGCAAAACGGTCACATCTGAATAGCCAATAATCCATTTGGGTTTTTCTATAAATCTTGAAAAATCTAGTTCATCTATAATGCGAATCGTTCCATAGCCGCCGCGTGCGCACCAAATAGCATCAATACTATCATCGTCCATAAACTGCTGAAAATTCAGCACACGTGTCATATCATCACCAGCAAACTGGTTTTTTTCAAGATCGATAGTTGTTCCTAGAACAACTTTTAAATCCCAACTGTGCAGCAAAGTAATAGCCGCTTCAATTTCAGTAATTGAAATCTTACGCGCCGTAGATAAAATGCCGACAGTTGCGCCTTTGTGTAGTGGTTTCGGTTGGTTCATATACTAAAAGTAGTAGAAAAAATACAGTCTTTCATATTCGCCAAAAACAAAATCCTTTTTTAGATGAGTTGCAAAAATCATCGTTTTAGTGAAAGTTCATAGAATTATTACTGCGTAAAACTTTAAGATTTGTGGGCTAAATATGTATTTTTGCACGTTAATTACACGGTTTTCAACACAAATATATCATGAAAACCGAATCAAATTGAATTGAAAACAAACGAAATGAGTCAACATCCACAACGATATACAATTACTGCTGCTTTGCCATATACCAACGGTCCCATTCATATTGGGCATTTGGCTGGTGTATATGTGCCTGCCGATATTTACGCGCGCTACCTACGTTTAACAGGCAATGATGTTGCTTTTATGTGTGGAAGTGACGAACACGGAGTTGCTATTCCGATGCGTGCAAAGAAAGAAGGTGTATCGCCGCAAGATATCATTGATAAATACCACGGAATCATTAAACAATCGTTTGAAGATTTTGGAATCTCATTTGATAACTATTCACGGACTTCTGCGGAAGTTCATCACAAAACGGCGTCTGATTTCTTTAAAAAATTATATGAAGATGGCGAATTTGTAGAAGAAGTAACCGAGCAATTGTATGATGCAGAAGCCGATCAGTTTTTAGCAGATCGTTTTGTAGTAGGAACCTGTCCAAAATGTAACTATGAAGAAGCGTATGGCGATCAATGTGAAAACTGTGGAAGTTCGTTAAGTGGCACGGAACTAATCAATCCGAAATCTGCCATCACCGGCAACCCACCAACTTTAAAACAAACAAAACACTGGTTT
>CAZHSA010000372.1:0-3950 GCA_964535135.1 uncultured Kordia sp. | reverse complement strand
AGAGATATCCATAGTGTTTTTTTAGTTTAAGGTTTGTGTATGGTTATAGGTGTTGTTTTTTGGTGAAATGTTTCACATCGTATTTAAAAGTATCAAAAAAATACATCATTTTTTATGATTTGTCGTAAAATGCATTGAAATATCGTCAAAGACAATAGATATACTGACAATAGTGTTTCTTTTTTTACCCTTTTTTCCAGTCTACTTTAGTGCAAGTATTAATCTTAAAAATTTTAAATAGTATGAAAAAAAGATCATTCAGAAAGATGGAATTGAACAAGAAAACGATTTCATTATTAGATGCAGAGCGCGTTAGAGGACAAAAAGGAGTATTACAGACACTTATTTCATGTTTGGTAGCAAGTGATGATCCATTTGATCCGAACGCAATATGTTTAGATGATACGAATTCGTCAAAAGCAGATTAAATTAGGGTAAAATGAATTGAGTTTCATCAAAGTCGGAAGTACATTTTCTTTCGACTTTGTTTGTATGTGGTATAAAAGATCAATTTTTAATCCAAATATGGAATTTCTTTTTCCAAGCGCTTTTTATATCCTTTTGCTCTTACCAAATACGGCACACATACAATGATTCCAATAATACCCAAATCTGCCCTAAAGAAAGTAAGTAATAAGGCAATTCCTAATAGAATACTAGCATAGATAATGTTCTTTTGAGCACTTTCAAGCTTCTTGTTATTTCTTTGTACAATAGATGTAACGAATTCTGAAACGGCACCATTCCAGTAGCATTTTGTACAACGTTCTCCATTTTCAAATCGGTGATAACATTTTTTATGTCCATGTAAAAAGTGAGCACAGTTAGGACATAATTCCTTTATTGTTGAAGTCGCTGTAAAATAGTCACTTTTACATTTTTTGCAGGTGCTGAGTTCTTTAGTCATTAAGTGCGATTTTGATTCCTGCTAACAAATAATCAGGATTGTCAGTTCCAAACGTTAAAAATAGATACAAGTGATTTTCGTGAAATATAGGCGAAATAAACCCACCTAAATGATCAGAAGTCCACTCGTATTCAGGATATTTATTGTAGATGTTTACAGGGTTTACAAGCAACGGACTGCGCTCGTCATGCGTCCACTTTTCACTTTCTAGCGAAAGCAAACCATATTCACGATTAAAAGAAGTTAAATACTCGGAAGGCAATTCTTCACTTCCCAATATGATATAGAGGTTTGAATTGTAGGTAATATAACTTGCGTCATCCGCTTTTCCGCGCAGATAACCTGTTTCATCTTTGGCTTTTTGTATGATTTTTGACGAACGAATTCCTTTGTTTTGATTGAATGCTTTTAGAATATCCTTTGTCGTTATCTCATGCACTTCCGATTCAATAAATCGTTTGCTTCTTCTGTGAAACAACACTCTAAAAAGACCGTTGTGCTTAGTAATTGCTAGCGGAAAACTATTTTGCTGCTCGCCATGCCATTCCGGGATTTTGATTTCTTGTGGCGCTTGTACAATATCTAATTTTTTATTGAGAAGCATGTATGCAGACGTATACTTTCCGTTCGGTTGTTCTACGCCAAGTAGCACAAGATAGTTTCCGCTTTTTAGCTGCAACGGATTTCCTGTACTGAATACATTGCCTTCTTTTTTGGCAAAGGGAATTTGTGAAGTATCTAGTATTTTTTGCTCTTGAAACGTCCATTGTTCCAAGTTGGAACTTGTAGCATAGTAGATAGCTCTTGTAGCATGTGCACCAAAAATTACGGGCGTGAGCAATACATAATCATTCGTGCCACGTTTAATGATGCCACCAGCTTGAATGTAGTTGATATATTCGTCTTTGATGTGTGTTGGATACGGTTTTAGTAAGGGTTCGTTTCCGATGATTTTGTAATTGACAAACGGATTGAAAAACTCCAACGTTTCGCCTTCGTCCATATTAAATACACCTTCAAAAGTTTCGCCAAGTGTAATCCAGCCTGAATTTACATCTACATTTTTTATTTCCACAATGGCAGCTGCTTCTTCACTTTGTGTAATAAACCACGATTGCTTTTCGGTTGCTTGTACGAGCAGGTTCTCTAGTTTTTTGTAATTTGTTTTGATGCGATTGTTGGCTTCATCTATGGCAATGATAAAAATAGGATTTGCACGCTGTATATTACTTTCCGTATCTGAAATGAGGCAATTGGCAAAAATGTCGTTTAGACTTTTTTGCGCGTGAAGCGATAGGCTCAATAGCATGCTTAGTAAAAGAAATAATGTTTTCATCGGTAGCTTCATACGATGTAGAAAGGTAGCAAAATTTTGTGTGCCGTGGAAGTTGTTAAGTTTTTTGGATGTAATTTTTTAATTGCAGACTATTTTTTTTGTCGTTGCAATACTTTGTCAATTCTCCTTTTGTTTTCTTGCTGTAATAAGGAAGGATATAAATTCATAAGAATATTTGGAATCATCATGATCAGTCCGAATACGATGCTTACGCTACTACTTTGATAGATCGCTGCAATGATTACAAACGCAAATCCGATGAGGTGACTGATTTCAGAAAGCGTCATTTCATGTCGTATGACGGTTAAATCCGTTTGTTTATTTTGCAATTTGATTTTCGGATTGAAGAATTTGAAAAACGTATTTTTTACAATCCACCGAAACGAATTGATTCCGATGCGTTTATTTAGAGATTTACTTTTAATAAAATTTAGGTTCGATAGCTTTTTATAATATTCGGTCTTCATCAGTAAGCTATTTATGATCATACCTACCATCCATGAAATAAACGACATGGATATTCCGAATATAAAGCCTAGTAGGATGTGTTTTGTGATCATTTTTTTAATCTTCTAGCCAATTATTTTTCTCTAATATCGTAATTGCATTTAGTACTAACTTTTTAAAATCATCTAATGGTCTGTTAAAAAGACCTACAAGTAGAATGTCTTTTTCAGGTATGGTAATGTGGAATGCTTGGAATCCACCTTGGGAACCAGTGTGGTACACAAGGTCGACTTCAAAATTATGTTCGCTGTTTAATAAACTTTTCTCACCTGTAAACCAGCTATATCCAACATAAGGAGCTGCTGTGTCAGACCAGTTTTTTGGATGGAAAACCGTTCTAGATTCCTCAATCATTTCTTTACTTAGAAATACATTTTTTTGGATAGCTTCTTCATATTTTGCAAGGTCTAGTACAGAGCACCAAATGCCTCCATTTCCTGCTGCGGCAAAAGTGGGCATTTCTCCATAATCATACTCATAATATTCTCCAAAATAATAACTATCTCCTTTTTCATAATAATTATCATATGCGTGTGCAACTCCAGTATCAGGATACGAGCCATTGGTTATTTTACTATGCTCCATTCCAGCGGGTTTAAATATGTTGTTTTCAATAAAGCGTTGCCAAGGTTCATTTGTTAGTTGCTCAATGATTAAAGCTAATCCATTGTATGCAGGATTTGAATATTCGAACTTTGCTCCAGGTTCAAAATTTAGAGTGTCTGCTTGTTTTAATGGTTCAAAATTTTCCTTATCCTTTGCTGTGAGATAAAAATCAAAGTTTTCCTTGTCCCATGCATTTCGAAGATCCGGCAAGCCAGATGTGTGTGATATCATGTGCTTGATTGTCACTTTCTTGGCAAGTTGTTCATTTTTAAAATCCTTGAAATATTTAGAAAGGTTATCATCTATAGACAGCGAATCTCTTTCATGAAGAATTAAAATTCCATTGGATACAAATGTTTTTGAAATAGAGCCCGTATTGAAAATAGTATTTTCAGTAATTTTTTCTTTAGTGACCATGTCCGCTACTCCATAGCTCTTTAAAAATACGATTTCAGTTCCTTTTTTGACTAATACAGAACCTCCAGGTTCGTCAGGAGAAAATTCCTTTTCCAACAATGCTCCAAGTTGTGATGCTAGCAGTATGATGGACAAGAAGAAGAAAAAGAAGAGTGTCAAGAAGGAAGAGTCTTCCGA
>CAZHSA010000371.1:0-3952 GCA_964535135.1 uncultured Kordia sp. | reverse complement strand
ACTTTTACTTCACGAGCATCTTTAATTCCTGTGATTAAGTATCCAACATCGCCTGTTTTGATTTCTTTCTTTACAACTTGGTTCAGCTTCAACGTTCCAACTTCATCAGCGCCGTATTCGTTTCCAGTGGCTACAAACTTAATAAGCTGTCCTTTCTTTATAGAACCATTCATGACTCTAAAATAGGTTTCTACACCACGAAACGGATTGTATACAGAATCAAAAATTAAGGCTTGCAATGGCTCGTCGTAATTTCCTTCTGGAGCAGGAATACGATCAATAACCGCCGCTAAAATATTATCGACACCAAAACCTGTTTTTCCACTTGCGTGAATAACCTCTTCGGGATCGCAACCTAATAAATCAACAATATCGTCGGTTACTTCTTCAGGATTGGCACTTGGTAAATCTACTTTATTCAATACCGGAATAATTTCCAGATCGTTTTCTAAAGCCAAATATAAATTAGAAATGGTTTGCGCTTGAATACTTTGTGCAGCATCTACAATAAGCAACGCACCTTCACATGCAGCAATAGATCGTGATACTTCGTACGAGAAGTCTACGTGTCCTGGTGTGTCAATCAAATTTAAAATATACTCTTGTCCTTCATACGTATATTCCATTTGAATGGCATGCGATTTAATCGTGATTCCACGCTCACGCTCTAAATCCATACTATCTAATAATTGATCTTGTTTTTCACGTTCAGTTACAGAACCTGTAAAATCTAACAGTCTGTCGGCTAACGTACTCTTTCCATGATCAATATGTGCAATAATGCAAAAGTTTCTAATGTGCTTCATTTAATTCATCGCTAATATTTTGCAAATATAGCTTTTTACAAAGTAAATACCTGCGTTTTACGGACAGATACAGACATTTTTTTAATTAAAGGTGTAGCTTTTTTTCTACGTTCAATAAAAATGAATATATTTGCGCCGAATTAACCTAACCATGCCATGAACTTAAAAATCACAAGTTTAATTGTGCTTTTTACATTTTTTACTGCAATAGGACAAGAAACCTATCAAGTTACAGGCAAACTGATTGCTTCCGATTCGGAAACTGCAGTTTCATTTGCCAATGCGGTATTGCTTCAAGATGGCGAAGTGGTTAAAGGAAGTTCTTCAGAAACTACAGGAACTTTTTTAATTGAAAATATTACTTCAGGCAAGTACACATTAAACATCAGTTTTTTAGGCTATAAAACGTATAACAAAGCTATTGACGTCGGTAGTGATTTGAATTTAGGTACAATTGTGCTTCAAAAAGATATGGAAGCGTTAGATGGCGTAACAATTACCCATAAAAAACCTTCTCTTAAACGTGAAATTGACCGACTGGTCTTCAATATTCAAGGAACGCCTCTTACCGAAGAAAATACTTGGGAAGTATTGCGTAGAACGCCAGGCGTTATTGTTGTTAACAATACATTATCGGTTAAAAATAGCACACCAACGGTGTATATCAATGACCGAAAAGTACATCTTTCGTCAAGTGAAATCTATCAATTATTAGAAGGAACACCTGCAGAAACGATTAAATCTGTTGAGGTAATTACCAATCCGCCAGCACGCTATGATGCACAAGGCGGCACGATTTTGAATATTGTCATGGAAAAAAACTTGATTGTAGGCTATCATGGAAGTGTGTATGGAAACTTTACACAAGGTGTTTTTCCGCGTTATAATGGAGGAATTAATCAGTTTTACAAACGTGGAAAGTTCAATATTTTTGGAAATTACAATTACACACACAATAAGATTAATCGTGATAATGATGAGGAGATTAACTATTTGGATACTGCAACAACAACGTCCGTTTGGAACTCACTCATTAACAGAAATGAACGCTCAAATCAGCATAATATTAGTTTGAATGTCGATTATGAATTTGACGCAAAAAACATCATCCGTTTTTCAGGAAGCTTATTATATCTTCCGTATTGGAAGCGAAACACAATTACCAATTCGGTTGTAGACGACCAAACAGCTGTAAACGAAGATTTTTCCTTGCAGGCAATTAACAAATTTAACCAAGACAAACACAACTTAGGGTTGAATGTTGATTATGTACATGCGTTTGATAAAGAAGGCGAACAGCTTTCAGCTAATATTCATTACACAGATTATGACAAGTCTAACGATCAATCTGTAGCAACGGATTACACGGTTGTTGCCAATCCTGATTTTTCTACGGCATTTAGCACACATGCCAATCAACGCACCAATATTTTAAGTGGACAAGTAGATTATGAATTGCCTATTAGTGAAACGGCAAACTTTGAAGCTGGTGCAAAGGTTGCAAATATTGATACGAAGAGTAATTTATGGCAATTTGATATTGAGAATGGCATTGCTACACTTGATGTGGACAACTCAGATATATTTGAGTATGATGAATCAATTTACGCAGCATATGTGAGTTATGCGAAAAGTTGGGAAGACTGGAGCATAAAAGTAGGTTTTAGAGGAGAACAAACCGAACTTAAAGGGAATTCGCAAAGTACCAATCAAATAAACACACAGAATTATTTTGAGCTGTTTCCAACGGCGTATATCAGTCATAAAGTATCAGAAAAAGTAAATGTATACGCAGATTTTAGTCGAAGAATTCAGCGTCCAAGCTTTGATGATTTGAATCCGTTCCGCTTCAATTTTACAGACTTTTCCTTTGCTACGGGAAATCCACGATTGCAGCCTGCTATTCGAAACATGTATAAAGTTGGAATGGAAATCAACGATACGTTTTTTATTGAAGCGTATTATGCATACAACAAAGCTGCCATTTTTGAGCTTACGTTACAGGATAATGACAACGACATTTTACAATATATTGCTTCAAACATTGAGAAAAGTGTAGACTATGGTCTAGATTTTATCACGTATTTTCCAGTATCAGATACTTGGAATGTATCTTTTGTGTCTTCTGTCTTCAATGTGAGCGATACTTTTACGCTGGCAGACAATGTAGAAACAACACAAAGTAAATGGTCGTTGTATTCAACCTTAGACAATAACTTTACATTTTTAAAGGATAAAAGTTTGACTGCAAATCTTTCCTTTTTATATGTTTCTGCGAATATTCAAGGACTTTCGGAAGTTTCTGGAACGAATCAAGTTGCTTTATCACTTCGCAAGACATTGTGGAATAAAAAAGCAACCATTTCATTGACATTGAATGATATTTTAAACGGGCAAGAATTTACTAATACGACACAATTCGTAAACCAAAACAGTCGCTATTTTTCTAACTACGACACACAAACTATTCGCATAGGCTTCCGTTACAACTTCGGAAATACGAAACTACAAACCAATCAACGTACCAAATCTTCTGCCGAGCAAGAACGTTTGAAGGACTAGTATCCACACAATTTTAATTTTTCATGTATCTTTGCCAAATCTTTATATAATAATAGATTGTGGTAAAAATAGGAGACATAGAATTGCCAGACTTTCCTTTGTTGCTGGCACCGATGGAAGATGTAAGTGATCCGCCTTTTCGCGCGTTGTGCAAAGAACAAGGTGCGGATGTGGTGTATACCGAATTTATTTCTTCAGAAGGACTCATTCGCGATGCAGCGAAAAGTACGATGAAGTTAGATATTTACGAGAAAGAACGTCCTGTTGGAATTCAAATATTTGGTGCCAACTTGGATTCTATGTTAAAGTCCGTAGAGATTGTCGAAAAATCAGGTCCAGATATTATTGACATTAACTTTGGTTGCCCTGTAAAAAAAGTGGTGAGCAAAGGCGCTGGCGCTGGAATTTTAAAAGATATTGATCTGATGGTTTCGTTGACAGCAGCGATGGTAAAGCATACCAAATTGCCTGTAACCGTGAAAACGCGTTTAGGTTGGGATCATGATTCTATTAAAATTGTAGAAGTTGCAGAACGTTTGCAAGATGTAGGTTGTAAAGCTATTGCGATACACGGAAGAACAAGA
>CAZHSA010000370.1:0-3957 GCA_964535135.1 uncultured Kordia sp. | reverse complement strand
CTAAAAGCGCACTTTCTTTTGTTGAAGCCTGTGCTGAACTCGATTCAGTATTCTTAGTGCGAGCAATGAAAACGAAAATAAAACACTGAAATTTAATATTTTGAAAAATGAATACTCTATGTTCTAAAATTTTATTTAAGTGAAATTTATGTCGAACAACCATTGTTTAAATTCTTCTATCTTTTTACAATCTGTAACAAAAACTAAAAAATACTACTTATTTTAGTATAGCTGAAACAGATCATTATGGAAACCACGTATACAACCTGGAAAATAGCAACGATTCGCTCGTTAGAAGACAAAACTACTGCGCTTGATACTTCATTGCAGAAAAAAGTGGAAGTTGATTATTTTAAGCGATTGCTGGAAAAAATGGCAACACATGCGGCTTCTCAAGAAGCACTCAACACTTTCCAAACTCAAATGGAAGCATATATTGAAGCCATTCCTTCACAAACAGGTTTCAATGACAAACACGTCAAAAGAAATTTCATCAAAAAGAAAGCAAAACTAAAAAATACAGCGATTACCAAACACAAATTGGTCAACAAAGGATATTACATGAGTTTGTGGATGCCTTTAGGAATGGCAATGGGAATGCCTTGGGGCATTGTGTTTGGGAATATTGCCTTTGGGTTGCCTATTGGACTCGCCTTTGGATTGGCACTAGGAAGTTGGCTTGATAGCAAAGCCGCAAAAGAAGGTAGAGTTGTGTAGTTATGATTGTATTTGATACTGTTTATCAATAGTTTGTTGCAGTTTTTGAATATCATACCTTGTAATAGGCAATACACTTTCTATAGAACTCTGTTTATCATCAATTCTAAATAAACAAGTATCTTTTTCTTTATGTACATACACAAACTGAATGTTTTCTGTATTTGAAATCGTAATAGAAATTGATCTAAAATACTTGAAATCAGAAACATAGGTGATTCGGTCTTCTTCAAGAAATAAAATTTCTTTTCCGTAGGTATTCCACAAAACTGTTCTTAATAAAAAGTAGCTAAATCCACCAAATACTATAAAGATTGGAACTAATGAAATATGAAAACCAGAACCTTCTTTCAGTCTATAAGCTACAGCAATTAGTGGAAGCAATGCACAAAGAATCATGATAATTAATAGCGTAATTCTAATTACTAAAGGAGATTTTTTGCCCGTAATAACCACTTTATTTTCAGAAAAATCAACAGTAGATGTTTTCATAACTACTATTTCGATTTCTCAGGATTAGGCGGAGTTTTATCACGGTGTTTCCAACGTTTGTGTACCCAATAATAATATTCGGGAACTTCACGTATTTGCTTTTCTAACGCTCTGTAGAAAAATTCAGTAGGTTCGTGTTTGGCGTAGTTTGAAATCCCTTTTGGCGTCAAATCTTCAAAAATTCCTTGGTAATGTCCGCGTTTTACTTTTTCAATTCTAAAATAAATAAAAGGCATATCGGCTTTACGCGCTAAAATTTCGGGTCCGTCAAAACATGGAACGGTAATATTCATAAAATCTGTCCAATAATAGTGCGCTAAAGGTTTTGGCGATTGATCACTTACCATATAATAAATTCCCAAAACACCGTTATCTTGATCCTTTTTAATGGTTTTAAACGTTTCTTTTGTGGTGATCAATTTGGAATCTCGCTTCTCACGGATATCACGCACTAACTTATCAAAATACTTATTACTTAGTTTCTTATAAATACCATATCCTTTAAAAGAAACATATTCTTTCATCACATTCATCCATTCCCAATTGGCGTAATGCCCGGAAATAAGAATAATACTCTGTCCTTTTTTCTCATATTCGTTAATCAACTCAATATTAGGAAACACAAAGCGTTTACGTAGTGAAGCATCTGAGATGGAAAGTGATTTAATCATTTCTAAAAACATATCGCACAAATGACTGTAAAACTTTTTTTCAATCTTCAAACGTTCAGTAGCTGTTTTTTCAGGAAAAACTAATGCTAAATTTTCGCGAACTACCTTTTTTCTGTAACCAATAAGTCGGTATACAATAAAAAAGCAAAAGTCAGAAAATAAATAGAGTAGACGAAATGGTAAAATCGAAATCAGCCAGAGAATCGGATATATTAAAATGAACGCAATAAGCTGCATATTGATACTAAATTTTCACAAATATAGCTATATTTGGCATGTAACAAAGGCTATTTTATGACGAATTTAGAACCTGTAACCATTGCAATAATTCTAGCAAACGTTTTGCCGTCGCTCAAAGGGTTTGATGATCAATATTTTTTAAACAAATATTTATTCAATATCAGTGCCATTAGCAGCGGACAACACTTTCGGATGTTTACGTCTGGTTTTTTGCATGGAGACATTACACATTTACTATTCAACATGCTTACGCTGTACTTTTTTGCGGACAGTGTTATTTATCAACTTGGACCACAATATTTTTTAGTAATCTATATAGCTAGCCTCCTTTTCGGAAATTTACTCTCGTACTATTTTCATAAAGATGAACCACATTACAGTGCTTTGGGAGCCAGTGGAGCCGTTTCTGGGATTGTATATGCTTCTATTTTATTATTTCCGAATAATGATTTATACATAATGTTTATTCCGTTTCCCATAAAAGCCTATATCGTAGGAATTGGCTATTTGGCTTTCTCTATTTATGGAATGAAAAAACGCTTAGGCAACATCGGTCACGATGCGCATTTTGGTGGCGCTGTCGCGGGATTTGTAATTACGTTGATACTTCGCCCGAATATCCTGCAAGAAGAAACACTGATTGTAGGTTTAATTGCAATTCCTATTGTTGTTCTGTTTATTTTGACAAAATTGGGGAAGATTTGAAATAAAAAAGCGACTGTCTAAAAAGTTCTAAAACATGTCATTCTGGACTATTAGACTGAGTTTATCGAAGTGTGATCCAGAATCTCATCAAGCTGATTTTCAACTGTTATGAGCAACCAAATTATACTGAATGAAGTTCAGCACAAGAGTTCGATTTGACGAAATTACAACGTTTTAGACAGCTTCTTTTTCTAAAAAACTACTGTATTATCTTGTTTCTTCACAAGGCCAGCATTGACTAATTTCATTAATAGATCTACAAACTCCTGCCATACATGAGTTTTCATAACTATCATGTTTTAAAGGAATACTAGATGCTCCACCTAAAACCTCATTTTGTAAATTAGAAATGGTGTGTACTTTAAATTCGAATTTTTTGAAATTCTTTTTTTTCATAATTAAATATTTTGGTAAAAATTAATATTAACTAAAGATAAACAAATCATTTGTAGGAATGATTATACGAAGAAAGGAAACAAAAATAAAAGCTGTCTAAAAAGTTATAAAGCACGTCATTCTGGACTATTACACTGAGTTTATCGAAGTGTGATCTAGAATCTCATTAAGCTGATTTCAAGAGTTCGGTTTGAAGAAGCTGTAATTTGTAATATGTGCTTCGAGTTATAGTTTGGAAAGCAGGATTATTTCATGATCCTGTTACACCACTACTGCAAATAAGAAACCAACAGCTATCGCTGCTGTGTTTTTTTGTTTCACTTCAAAATTCAAACGTTGTTTGATTTTTCTATAAAAACAAAAAAACCATGTCAATTGACATGGTTTCTTGCTTGATGTGGGGAGAGCAGGATTCGAACCTGCGAAGACATAGTCAGCAGATTTACAGTCTGCCCTCGTTGGCCGCTTGAGTATCTCCCCAACGCTTTTTGCTTTATTGCGGTTGCAAATATACTATTGTTTTTGAACCGTGCAAATAAAAAATATGCGTTTTTTTAGTTAAAAAAATAACTTGCTGAAAATCAGTTTTTATTAATGCTGAATTATTTTCTAATTCTTAGTTTCTATGCTATTGTAAAGGCTGAGCAGGAGTCAGTATTCAGTTAAATAAACAAATCAACGAAACAAGTTTATGAGTTTATAAGTTGAAAGGTTTACGATTCGAAACAAAAGTGCT
>CAZHSA010000369.1:0-3977 GCA_964535135.1 uncultured Kordia sp. | reverse complement strand
ACAGGTGATGTATCTGTATGGAAAGGAATCGCTCAAGATGCACTAATCATGAATATTGACGATTTGCTATGCGTGGGCGCGACGGATAATATCATGCTATCATCCACGATCGGAAGAAACAAAAATGCCATTCCTGGTGAAGTGATTTCGGCAATTATCAACGGGAGCGAGGAACTCATTCAAGAATTAAAAGACTTTGGTGTTACCATTCATTCTACTGGTGGCGAAACGGCCGATGTGGGCGACTTGGTGCGTACTATTATTGTCGATTCTACCGTAACGGCACGCATGAAGCGAAAAGACGTAATTGACAATGCAAATATAAAAGCGGGCGATGTTATTGTTGGACTCGCTTCGTTTGGGCAAGCAACCTACGAAAAAGAATACAATGGCGGTATGGGAAGCAACGGACTCACCTCTGCACGTCACGATGTTTTTCATAAATACCTAGCCGAGAAATATCCTGAAAGTTTTGACAATGCCGTACCGAGTGATTTGGTCTATTCAGGAAACACAAAATTGACAGATGCAGTTGAAAATGCACCAATTGATGCTGGAAAACTTGTATTATCGCCAACGCGAACTTATGCACCGATCATCAAAAGTATTTTGGACACATACACTTCTGAAGAAATTCACGGAATGGTGCATTGTAGCGGCGGCGCGCAAACCAAAATATTACATTTTATAGACAACTTACACATTGTAAAAGATACTATGTTTGACATTCCACCTTTGTTCCAATTGATTCAAGCGCAATCAAACACGGATTGGAAAGAAATGTATCAAGTATTTAACTGTGGCCACCGCATGGAATTGTACGTTTCTCCTGAAGTTGCCGAAGACATTATAGCGATCTCCAAATCATATAATGTGGACGCAAAAATTGTCGGTCGCGTAGAAGCTTCAGACACCAAGAAACTGACGATTTCAAGTACTTATGGAACTTTTGAATATCAATAAAATCAATAAAAAAATAGCATCATGGCATTACCTAAAAAAAGTTTTCTACTCATTACGTTTTTAATCTCCTTTGCGTTGGCATTTTTTGTAGCCTATTCTTTGATGGGAGATCCTGATATTTCGAATGTAAAGGCTGAATATTCAGGAAGTACCGAAGAATTTTTAAGCACAATTAAGGAAAATCATAAAGATTGGACAGATGCTAAAAAGGTAGTCGTACTTACTGGTGTAATTACGTCAAAAGATAAAAAAGGCGTGTTACTAGATGATAGTGTATATTTCCGATTTGCAGAAGGAACGTCTATGGACGAATTTAAGGAAGGACAAAAAGTGCAAGTAAAGGGAAGTGTTGAAACCTATGATGAGGTATTGGAAGAACTGAATCTTCAGAATGCTGTTTTGCTTAAGAAATAGTGAATTTTGATTTACGATTGTAGATTTTTAATTTTTTGATTCGTCATTACGAGGAAGTATGACGAAGTAATCTGTTTGTATCAAATTTCAATTTTCTTAAGAAAGAAACAGATTGCCACATGTTTTTCAAAACGCTCGCAAAGACGTATCTAATATCTTAGAGCGAAGCAAGTCTAATTCAATGTATTAATTTAAAAATGTGTCAATTTGAAAATGCAGTTTCAAAGAAAATTTAAACATTGTGAGAAACAGTCTAATAATCTAAGAGCAAAGCGATCTAACAGGCGAAAGCCGAGTCTAATATCTAATCTTCTAACAAGTCTAACAAGTCTAACAAGTTTAGTCCTCTAAATGTCTCAATTTCTCCTTCGCAGTATACTCCGAAAACTCCGTCAACAATAATTTCAACTTCGGATTGATAAACTGTTCGCAAAACGGTTTTTGTGGATTGGAATAATAATAATTGGTGATGGCTTCGCGCGAAGCTTTAAATGCTATAAATGGTAACACTTGCGTGATAATTTTTTCTTCAAATTTAGTCTGTAGTGTAGCTAAAAGTTCAGAAACGAACTGCTGTTGCGCCTGATCGTAATAATAAATGGCAGAACGGTATTTCTTTCGCATGGAATGTTGCACTGTCGATTTGTGCGTCCGCAGATGAATCTCTACAAGAACTTTCAAAGGAATTTTAGTAGTATCAAACGAGACAATGACGGCTTCTGAAAACGCAGCATTTTCATCGGTTGATTGCACCCAACCTTGCGCTACCTGTTGCACACCAAGTAGCGATTGAAAAACCGCTTCAGTACACCAATGACAGCCTCCGCCAAGCGCAATTTTCTGAATCATATACAAAAATAAAAAAATGGTAACGATCCGACAGAATTCTACAATAATTTTCAATTGAAATCGAAGTTGATAAGTATAATAATCTGATTAATAGAGCCTTATGTGTTTTTGAGATTGTTGTAAAAAAACCGACGATATGTCGGAAATGTGTTAGTATTAAACGGTATTGTTATATCCTCATGATGAATTTGCTCCTACTTTTGTAAACAGAAAGTTTAATTTTAGTAATGCCTCGTACTAAAGTTAGTATTGAATTATAAATAAGCCTACGTAAACAAAACAATAATTAACCAATACTAAATAATATGATCAGGGCAAACATCAAAAAAACTAAACTCGTAGTACTTCTTATGCATTTTTGTGTAATGATAGGTACTGCACAAACATTTTCCGAAAACGGATTTAACTTTAACGTACTATCAACCAGTCCAAATGAAGTGCAAGTCACAGGAGGAAGTGATGGAAGTTCTCCATTAACGATTCCGAGTACGGCAACAGATGGAAATGGAATTGTATACACAGTAACGACCATAGGAAATTCAGCCTATAGAAATGGTACGAGTAGTGTTGTATTGCCAAATACCATTACGACTATCGGATTTAGAGCATTTAGAGATAATGGTGGATTGACAACCATTACATTGCCAGCAAGTGTCACTTCTGTTGGAGGCGAAGCTTTTTTTAATGGAGGTTTGAATGAAGTCATTGCATTAGGAACTACTCCTGCAAGTATAAGTAATAGCTCGTTTGGAACACGTAGCAATGTAGATTTGATAGTTCCAGATGGTTTGGAAGAAACCTACAGTCAGGCAGGTTGGACAGGTTTTAATATGGTGAATGGAGAAATTCCAGTTGGCGGTCTTTTTGATGTCGGTGATTTGCGTTATCGAGTTACTTCACAAGATCCAGCAGAGGTTGAGGTTGCTGCACGTTTAAACGGAATTACAGATATAGCAATGCCTACTTCAGTATTTGAGCCACAATCTGGAGATACATATACGGTTACTGGTGTTGGATTTAGAGCATTTAGAAACGCAGGAATCAATACTGTAACTTTTTCAAACACTATAAAAAGGATTAAAGTGGAAGCATTTGAACTCAATAATTTGACTACAATTACACTTCCAGCTTCTGTTACTACAATTGGTAATGAAGCGTTCCGAGATAATCCGCTTACAGAAGTGATTTCACAAGCAGTCGCAGCGCCTACAATAGAAACACTTAGTATTAGAGATAGAGGAAATATTGCGCTAACAGTGCCAAGTGGATCGGAAGCAGCGTATGTAAATGGCGGATGGACAGGCTTCTTTTCCATCAACGGAACACCTTTTATTGGTTCCGCTTTTTCTGCAGATGGATTCAATTATACAATCAATGGTGTCAATCCAAATACGGTAGAAATAACAGGTGGCGGAAGTGGCACGGACTTGGTACTGCCATCTACAACCACTAAAAACAGTATTTCATTTATTGTAACCGCTATTGGGCTTCGTGCTTTTAGAAGTAGAAATCTAAATAGCGTTGTACTACCAGTCAATGTAGAAGTTATTGGAACAGAAGCGCTTGAAGATAATAATTTAACAACAATCACACTTCCTGCTTCGGTAACTACGATTGCTACGGAAGCTTTTAATGACAATAATTTACTCGTTGAAATTATTTCAGAGGCAATAACATCGCCAACACTTGCAACAAATAGTATTCGAGATCGTGGAAATATAGTATTAACAGTGCCAAGCGGTTCAGAAGCT
>CAZHSA010000368.1:0-3987 GCA_964535135.1 uncultured Kordia sp. | reverse complement strand
AGAACAAGAGATTTGACACCGACAAAACCAACCAAAAAAGCGCCACAGTTAAGACGCCACATGGCTGAAGAGTCGGGTGGAGGAGAAGCATTTATTTCATTCGTTGAAAAAGAGTTAATTCCCTACGTAGATTCAAAATATGCAACAGAATCCTATCGAGTATTTGTTGGGCATTCTCTTGGAGGTTTGACAGTCATGAATACGCTCGTGCACAAACCTGAAATATTTAATGCGTATGTAGCTATTGATCCTTCAATGTGGTGGAATAATAAACATCTTTTGCGTACCATAAAAAACATAAAATTTGATAAAAGGCATGCCAATAAATCACTTTTTCTAGCCATAGCAAATACCATGAGTAAAGAAATGGATACCATAAAAGTGAAAAAAGATACTGCGTACGCAACTAGACATATTAGAGCTATTTTAGAGTTGAATTCAATATTAAAAAAAGACGTCCTTACAAATTTATCCTATAAAGGGAAATACTATAAAGATGATACGCATGGTTCTGTACCGTTAATAGCAACGTATGATGCCTTGCGGTATATTTTTGAATTCTATCAACTAAATATTACGGAGCATGAGCTGATGAATTCAGAAAGTGATGTTTTAGGTAAAGTAAAAAAATATTACCAACGATTATCAAAGGAATTCGGCAGAGAAATCAACCCAAAAAAGTATTATATTGAAGACATAGCGATACGACTTATAAAGTTGAAACAATTTGGAAAAGCTGAACAATTTTTAAAACTCAATGTTACTAATTATCCCGACGATTTCTATGTTTACAGTACGCTAGGAGATTTTTATGTAACACACGGAGCTACAGAAAAAGCGATTAAAAATTTTATAAAATCAAATGCTATTCACAAAAACACCTACGCAACAGAGCAACTAAATAAATTACAAAAAAAATAAAAAGAGATAAAACGTATTTGGAAAAGTGTCTATTTTTCTGATTTGTTTTTCTACAGTTTCACAATTCCTATTTCACATGTAAAAGGAAATAGTATCTTCGCAAAAAAAAGTTTTAATGGAAAACATATTTTATGTCATTGGCGGACTTGCATTGTTGGTTTTAGGAGGAGAATTTCTTGTAAGAGCTTCCGTAGGATTGTCTTTTAAATTGAATATATCTAAAATGGTTATTGGGCTTACGGTCGTTTCTTTTGCTACGTCTGCGCCCGAATTGTTGGTGAGTATCAATGCAGCTATGAACGATTCGCCAGCCATTGCTATTAATAATGTTATTGGTTCTAATATTGCTAATATTGGCTTGGTGTTGGGAATTACTGCAATGATTGGTGCTATTGCCGTAAACAATACTTTTTACAAGCTAACATGGCCCGTATTGATGATTTTCTCGTTAGTCATTTACTATTTTTTGTGGACAGGGAATTTGTTAGCTCGTTGGGAAGGAATATTATTAGTTATCGGATTGATTCTGTTTTTGGTTATTTTAATTCGCTCGGCGCGAAAAGGCAAAGATGAAGTTGACATTGAAGATGTTGATGAAACCGCAGCTACAGTTTCGTATGCAAAAATATTTCTTTGGCTAGGTATTGGTGGCGCAGCTTTATACTTTGGATCTGAATTTTTAGTGGATGGCGCAAAAGCCATTGCACAAAATTTAGGTGTGAGTGAAGGTGTCATTTCCATCACCATGATTGCTATAGGAACGAGTGTGCCAGAGTTGGCAGCTTCTGTCATAGCAGCTATAAAGAAAGAAAAAGCAATCTCTTTAGGAAATCTTATCGGCTCTAATATATTCAACATCGCTTCTGTATTAGGAATTACCTCTATCATTAAAGAAATTCCTGTAATAGAACCGCAAATATTAACGCGCGATATCTTTTGGATGCTTGCTTTTGCTTTTGTATTGCTTCCATTTACGCTACTTCCTAAAAAAAGAATGATCGATAGGTATCAAGGTATCTTATTATTTATAGTCTACGTATTTTTTATTTATACCGTATTTTAGATAACCAATATTTATTATAGATGAGATATTATATACTGTATGTACTAACGTTTCTTTTTTCAACATCACATGCGCAAATCCAAGATCAATTCTTTGTAGATGATGTTGAAAGCATTGCATATGTCACTATGAATGTTTGCGAAGATGCTAATGCTAAAGTGAGTAGCGTAACTTTAGTAGCAGATAAAACTACGTATGCAAATGATTTATATATCAAATACATACGGAAAAAATTATTAAGTATTCAATTCTATTCTAACAGCGCGTATAAAAATACATGTTATGAAGTTATTTTTAGTTTTATAAATAGTAAGTACAAAGAAAAAAAACTAAATGACGAGGATTGTAATGCGTGTAAAAAGTTTAAAAAAGGGCGCTTCCAATACGAAAATATGACGCTAAATAACATCATAATAGAACGTAATCGAAGCACTCAAAAAGAAATTAATGGAGAAGTGCAATCAGTTTTTTCTATTGAATGGATATCCAATTGTAGTTACATAATGACATACAAAAAAAGCACACGTCCACGTATGAAACATTTAAAAGGAGAACAAATTTATGTTGATATCATTGATGTACTAGATGACGGTAGGTATGTATACAAGTCTGAAGCTTCTTTCAGAAAGGGAATTCATTATGGTATCCTCAAAAAAATAAAATAAAAACCGTAAACTTTACAATAAAAGTAATCTTGATTCCAGATACTACTGCATTCCATACAAATATTCTGCAGCGTGCTGGCTCATCGCTTTGAAATCATGTCCAACATTTGGCACAATTTCTAAATTCCAATTGAATGGTTGATTTGTTTCAATCGCAATTTTTTGACATTCTTGATAAAAATACTGTCCTCTTGAAAGCCTGCCCAAACCTTGAATGTCTACTTTAGGTGAGCGTCTTAATTCGCCACGTGTTTCGTTGGCATCATCTTTTTCTCCCAAAAAAACAACAAGGTTTTTACTAAAATCCAATCGACTCGCAGCTTCTCTAATATTCCGCAATCCATACGGGAAAATATCTGTTGTTGACGGAATAGTGTACCATCCAGAATTGGCGGCTAAGATTCGGTTTGCTTTCGTATTGGGATAAAAAATAGCCAATCTGTGCAACACTTGTCCGCCAGCCGAATGTCCAAACATATCATACAAATCGGTTGTCAAATCAAGTTGCGTCTTTACGAGTTTAAAAATGCGATCAAAATCTCCAAAAATCCACTCTTTAGGATCTTGATGTACTTTGTAGGTTTCTGTTTCCATAGCTACATCATAGATCATTCCTCCCAAATTATAATTCCAAAATTCGGGATAATATTCTTCAGAATACTGCAATGAAAGTATTAAAACATTGTGCTTTTCTGAAGCTTCTTTCCAAGCATTTCTGTAGGTTCTTCCATTTCTTCCTGCACCAGGAAGCACTAAAAGTACGTTGGAATTTTTCGTAAAGTTTTTGGGTTTATGATAAAATATGGAAATAGGTTTCGCTTTCTCGCGAATGCCTTCAATCAAAAAAACACCTGAGCCTTCTTGAATCTTAATTTCATTCAGGAGGGCATTGCGCTCTGCTTCCAATTCGCTGTTTAGCATTAATTCCATATTGCAATGTGGACAGTTTCCTGCTTCAGCAAACGTACGTTCGTCGCATGACATGTTGCACGGAGGACATTTGTATTTTTCAGACGTTGATTGACAAGAGTTCAGCAACAAAAATAACAACCAAAAGATTTTAGCAAAACGAGAAGGCATATCCATCAATTTATGAATTAAATTACACATAAAAAAATAGCTTACGAAAACCGCAAGCTATTTTTTATGTAGTAAGTGTTATTTAAGTGTAATTTAAAATCCTGCAGATTTTACAGTTTTAATAATTCTTCCTGCAATCTTATATGGATCACCGTTAGAAGCTGGTCTTCTATCTTCCAACCAACCTTTCCATCCTTTTTCCACTGTAATAATTGGAATACGGATTGAAGCGCCACGGTCAGAAATACCATAGCTAAA
>CAZHSA010000367.1:0-3994 GCA_964535135.1 uncultured Kordia sp. | reverse complement strand
TTTCTTTACAATAGTACTCGAAGCTTGCGCCGTACACATCATCGTTAAATCGGCAATATTCACATGCGCAGGTCGTGTTACAATAAAATAGGCAGTTTCGGCAACATCTTTCGGTGTCAACGGTTGAAATCCTTGATAGACTTTCTCCGCACGATCCGTATCTCCTTTAAAACGCACATCGCTAAACTCTGTTTCCACCAATCCAGGATTGATGGCACCAACGCGAATTCCATGCGCATTCAAGTCCAATCGCATGCCTTGATTCAGTGCATCTACTGCGTGTTTGCTGGCACAATATACATTTCCGTTTGGATATACTTCTTTTCCTGCGGTAGAACCAATATTGAGAATTTGTCCTGCATTTCTTTCCACCATTTGCGGAATGATAGCGTTGCTCACATACAATAATCCTTTTACATTAATATCTAACATGGCGTCCCAATCGTCCAAGCTTCCACGTTGAATCGGATCTAAACCATGTGCATTTCCAGCATTATTAATTAAGATGTCAATCGTTTGAAAATTCGCTGGTAAGGAAGCAACTGCAGTAGCTACTTTATCTTTATCCCGAACATCAAAATTTAAGGTATGCACTTCGGTTTGTGCGCTCAATTCTTGTTGTAATTCATCCAAACGTTCTTGTCTACGTCCGCAAAGAATCAATCGAATTTCATGTTTGGCAAATTCACGCGCAATCTCGCGTCCAATTCCACTCGTGGCACCTGTAATAAAAGCTGTTTTTGTCATATTTCATTTCCCGCGCAGGCGGGAATCTTATTAAATTAAACTAAAAAATCTCAATACTCACTACTGCAAAGCTACGGAACTTTATGTCCTTGACTTTCCACCAAAAGTGTAAACCAATCTTGTAAATCCAATTCGATTTCGACGGCTTTTGCAGCGTTCGTAATTCGCTCTTTAGTTGTCGTTCCAATCACAGGATGTACATTTGCAGGATGTTTTAAAATCCACGCCAATACCAATTGATCTTTGGTAGCATTGTATTTCTCTGTAAGCGTATCTAATACTTTATGAATTCGTTCCGTTTGCTCATTTTGTTCTCTAAACAAAGTTCCAAGCGGTTGCCACGCCATTGGTAAAATGGAATTTGTAATCATACAATCGAGCGTTCCATCGTGCATGGCGTCAAAATCAGTCAACGAAAACTGAATTTGATTGGCGGTAATTGTATTCTTTGTGCCGATCATCGTCATTTGCGAAGGCGTAAAGTTGGAAACTCCAAAATTCTTAATTTTCCCTTGCGTTTTCAAATGATCAATTGCTTTGGCAACTTCCTCAGGATGCATCAACGGACTTGGTCTGTGCAACAAGAACAAGTCTAAATATTCGGTTTGTAAATTTTTGAGTGAAGTTTCAGCAGACCAAATAATATATTCGGCAGAATAATCGTAATGTTTAATGGTATTTTGGCGTGTTTCTGCTTCGTATTGAATGCCACATTTTGAAATAAGTTCGATGCTTTCGCGATTAATCTTACTTTCGGCAAATGCCTTTCCAAAATCGGCTTCCGTCGTGTAACCGCCATAAATATCTGCGTGATCGAACGTTGTAATTCCTGCATCTTTGCAATGATGCATCAGGTCAATCATTTGTGAAGTGTTGAGTTGTTTTCCCCAAATTCCCCAGGTCATGGTGCCTGCAATAATTCTTGAATAATTTGATTTCACGGTGTAATTTTTATGTAAAAGTACGAATTAGATAGAAAGTTTTTGCGTCATTTTGAACTTGATTCAGAATCTCACAAAATTATCGCATACTGTTATGTGAAGCTGAATCAAGTTCAGCTTGACGAGATATCAAAACATCTAAGCAAGTCTAAAAGCGACAGCGATACCAAAGCGAAGCGCGTCTAATATTCTAATTAAGTTTAGTCTAAAAAACCGACGCTCTAATTTTCTTCCAAAGTCTGGTTAAAATAAATCCTGAAGCAAGCGCAACCGCTGTTAAACTCAATGCTAATGTAGTTTCTCCATAAATCCAATAACCAGTTGCAAACATAATACTGTAAATAAAAATCATGGCAACTAGCATGGCTAAAATTCCAGAAGGAACATTCCAAGGTTGACTATCAGTAACAATGTCTACATTATCAGCTTCGGCATCAGCTAGTGTTTTATTCCAACCAGGTCCGCCAGGTTGTATCTTTTTATAAAAATTGAATAAGGTTTCTTTCGTTTCGGGTTGTGTCATAAAGGTAACTGTCAACCAAATAATCGTAGTAATAAGTACAACTAACGGAAATTGTGCATATTCTGGCATCCAACCTTCTACAAGTAAACCGCTCGTTTCATCTTTATGCGTAAACATGATTTTTCCAACAACAGTTAACTTAAATAAAATAGAAATAATACCAGATGCAACCATCGCAGAGATTTCACTCCAAGCATTAATTCGCCACCAAAACCAACGTAAAATAAAAATGAGTCCAGTTCCGGCACCAAACATAATAATGATATCAAAAAGCTGCTTAGCATTCTGTAGAAATAATGCAAAAATGGCACTAAAAATCATGAGAACTACGGTGGAAATTCGTCCAACGTTTACCAGTTCTTTTTCAGAAGCATCTTTTTTTATGGTAGTCTTATAAAAATCATTGACAATATAAGAAGATCCCCAATTTAAGTGTGTTGAAATGGTAGACATATACGCTGCAACCAGTGAAGCTAATACCAACCCTAACAATCCACTAGGTAATTTGGTCAGCATGGCTGAATACGCCAAATCGTTTCCTAACTTATCTGCTGGAATATCAGGAAATGCGGTTTGAATACTCGCAATATCTGGGAAAATTACCAAAGAAGCCAACGCAACTAAAATCCACGGCCACGGACGTAAAGCATAATGCATGATATTAAAAAAGAAAGTAGCTCCAATCGCATGGTTTTCATCTTTGGCAGCTAACATTCGTTGTGCAATATAACCACCGCCACCAGGTTCTGCACCTGGAAACCAAGAACTCCACCATTGTACCGCCAACGGAATAATGATTAAAGTGATCAGTATTTCAGTATTATTAAAATCTGGAAAAATATTCAATTTATTGACTACATTTTCATGCGTGATTAAATTTTGCAATCCCCCAACTTCTGGAAGATTTACACAATAATACGCTGCACCGATCGCGCCAGCCATCGCCACAAAGAATAGTAAGAAGTCTGTGTAAATTACGCCTTTAAATCCGCCAATAGCGCTGAACAAAACAGTAATTGCTCCTGCATACACAACCGTTTCCCATGGTTGTAAACCGAGCATCACACCACCAATTTTAATAGCAGCTAAGGTAACTCCAGCCATGGCAAATATATTGAAAACAACACCTAAATACACCGCTCTAAATCCTCTTAAAAACTTAGCAGGTTTTCCGCCGTAGCGCAATTCATAGAATTCAATATCGGTAGCCACATTCGATTTTCGCCACAATTTGGCATACACAAAAACCGTCAACAACCCAGTAATTAAAAACGCCCACCAAACCCAATTGGAAGAAACACCTTTTTCTCTAACAATATCAGTTACAAAATTGGGCGTATCGGTTGAAAATGTCGTGGCAACCATGGAAACTCCTAAAATCCACCAAGGCATATTTCGTCCCGATAAAAAATATTCAGTACTATTCTTTCCAGAAGTTTTGGAAACATAAATACCAATGCCCAAAACAATGGAAAAAAATCCAAAAATAAGGCTGTAATCTAATCCAGATAATTCCATACAATACAAATCAAAAAAAAGCAATACATTTGACAAACTTGGCAACGGTAAGGCTTTGAGTTATCAACAAAAAAATGAGATCATTAGCGATCTTTCCTGCTTTTGAGTTTTAAAGGCTTCAATATATAAATATCCTAAATATTTTAACCAATTATTAACAGCAATAAACGAATAATTTTAACAATTTGCGTTGTTTAAATGTGATTAGTAAATTCACGCCTCAAAAAAAGAACCTAAATGGAAGAGACAATAGATATTAGAGCTA
>CAZHSA010000366.1:0-4010 GCA_964535135.1 uncultured Kordia sp. | reverse complement strand
GAACGATCGACTTCGTACGATTTTTTAAGCGCATCATTGATAAATTGATAGCGAACAATTGTTTCGCGATGCTGTACTTTTTTAAGTTCGCCTTTTGAGAGCGACGTTAGTAAACTTGTATCGGTGATGGTATTTTGTGTAATTCTTTCTGCGGGAATACAACGTTTTGTTGACAGTGATTTGTATTCGATGATGGCTTCTTTTACCTCATCAATTCCTGTTTTTTGCTTAGAACTGATGATGACAATCTTCGTTTTTAAATCTGCTTCTAACTGCGAAATATCAATAGAGATTCCTTTCAATTTCATTTGATCAGCCATATTAATGACCAAGATCGTGGGAATTTCTAAATCTTTTACCTGCGTATAAATGAGCAAGTTTCGCTTCAACTGTTCCACATCCGTTACTACAATAGCAACATCAGGATAATTGTCATTTTCTGGATTGTTTAAAATGTCAATTGCAATCTTTTCATCTGCTGAAGACGGATTTAAACTATACGTTCCTGGTAAATCTAAAATGATTGCTTTTTGCGTTTTGGAGAGTTTGCACGTTCCAGTTTTCTTATCAACCGTAATGCCAGGATAATTTCCAACTTTTTGGTTCAAGCCTGTTAAATGGTTAAATAATGATGTTTTTCCTGTATTCGGATTTCCTATTAAGGCTACTTTTATGGTTGAATCACTCATGAGGAACTAGAATTACAAAACTTTTTCAATTTGAATGTGTGCGGCAGTATCTTTTCTGATAGCAATATTACTTTCATTAATCGTCAAAAATAAAGGACCGTTAAAAAGTGTAGTTTGCACTAATGCAACTTCATTTCCAGGCAAGCAACCCATTTCAATAAGTTTTAGCGGAATAGTATCAATTGGAAAGTCGAGAATAATCGCTTTTTCCCCTTTTTTTAAATCTGCAATCGTCAATACGTCTTTATTTAGATTAATTTTAAAGAAGCTAAAATACGGCAAAAAGTTCAATTAGAAAACTTCTATAAAAAAAGCTTTATTCGTAGGATTCTTTTAAGATTCTAATATCTTCAAGCAACTCTTTGATTTCTTCGTCGCTGGTGCCGTCATACGTACCACGAACTCTTTTTTCTTTATCAATTAGTATAAAATTTTCAGTGTGAATCATTCCGTAATCACCATCTCCAGTTGCTTTTACAGCCAAGTATGACTTTCGCGCTAAATCATAGATTTGTTTTTTATCGCCTGTAACCAAATTCCACTTTGTATCGTTGACACCTTTTTCAATCGCATAGCGTTTTAGTTGTGCTACGGTATCAATTTTAGGTGTAACGGTATGTGACAATAACATGATATCATCATCATTCAAAATTTCTTTTTGAATTTTCGCCATGTTTTTGGTCATCACAGGACAAATGGTAGCGCAGGTTGTAAAGAAAAAATCAGCCACATAAATTTTGTCTTTATAATTTTTTTGTGTGATGGTATCGCCGTTTTGATTGATAAGTTCAAAATCTTTAATCGTATGATACTTTCGCACATGCTGTATGGACGGATCAACCAATTCTACGTTAAAATTTGATGGTTGATGGATAGGAAGTACCTTTTTATCTCTCAAAGCAAAGTAAAATGCAATCATGATAATCGCTGATAAACAGCCCATTACAATCGCAAAAAGTCTGTATTTCTTAAAAAATGTTAACATGCAGTGTCGTTTAGCGGATAAATTTACAGTTCGTCGATAAAATTGAGGGTGTTTATCGAAAAAACACGCTACAAATTTACGATTTTTAAATTTGACTGGGAAAAATTCCTATATTGTTAATCCCAAATCTAGCTTAACTATGAAAAAAACCATCTTAGCCATTGGTTTTTTATGGACTTTCGTCGCTTTTAGCCAAACTGATCAAGACTTGATCAATGTCGCTAATAGTGAATCACAGAAGGCAGTAAAACTACAGGATTTTCAAGCAAACGAGAACACAGCTTCTTACGATTTACTATCCCATACATTAGCATTAGAAGTAGACCCTGCAGAACATTATATTAAAGGAGCAGTGACTACAGAATTTCGTGTTTTAGAAAACACAGACACTATTACTTTTGATTTGTCGGACAATTTAGAAGTATCTTCAGTTACGGGCGATCAAGCAACATTACAATTTACTCACGAAAATAACGAGCTTTCTATTTCATTTACAAATGATCTTTGCGAAGCTGCAACACATACAGTAACCATTGCCTACGAAGGAATTCCGAATAAGAATCCTAGCGGCGACGGATTTGTAACAACAACACATAACAATACGCCATCATTATACACACTTTCTGAGCCATATGGTTCAAGAGATTGGTGGCCTTGTAAACAAGACTTAAACGATAAAATAGATCAAATTGACGTCATCATCACGGCTCCTGCAGCTTACAAAGCTGTTTCCAACGGAATGGTAATATCAGAAACTCAAGAAGGAGCTATGGTGACGACTCATTGGCAACACAATTACCCAATTCCATCATATTTAATTGGTATTGCAGTTACAGATTATGAAGTGTTTTCACAAACTGTAGAAAGAAATGGACATAGTTTTGATATTGTAAATTATGTATATCCTGAATCGAGAGAGAAAGCAGAAGAGTATACCAAAGTAACGGTTGAAATTATGAATTTGTTTCAAGATATGTTTGGCGATTATCCTTATAAGGATGAAAAATATGGTCATGCAGAGTTTGAATATGGCGGCGGTATGGAGCATTCAACCATCTCTTTTATGGGGAACTTTAGCCGATCGTTAATTGCACATGAGTTAGCGCACCAATGGTTTGGAAACAAAGTAACGTGTGATACTTGGAATGATATTTGGCTAAATGAAGGATTTGCAACCTATTTATCTGGATTGGTAGAACGCCATTTTGATGGAGAAGAAGATTTTATCAATTGGAAACGCGGAAAAGTGGCGGACATTACAACATCACGCGCTGGTTCTGTATATGTTAAGGATGAAAAATTAGACAATGTAGGACGTATTTTCAGTTCACGCTTGACGTATAATAAAGGTGCCATGGTGGTTCACATGTTGCGTCAAAAATTAGGAGATGATTTATTCTTCAAAGCGATTAGAAATTACTTGAATGATGAAGAGTTGGCGTATGGATATGCAAACTCAGATCAATTGCAAGCACATTTAGAAAACACCAGTGGTGAAGACTTAAAAGAATTTTTCAGTGATTGGATTTACGGCGAAGGATATCCTTCGTATGATGTTGCATGGTATCAAGCAACTACCAATGAATTAAATCTTACCTTCAATCAAACACAATCGAGTAAAAAAGTAGATTTCTTTGAAATGAACGTGCCTGTTTTAGTTTTGGGTGCGCAAGGTGAAGAAAAATACATTACAATTGATCATACATTCGATGGACAAGAATTTTCAATCACGGTAGATTTTGAAATCGCTGACATCGTTTTAGATCCAAAATTTGATATGATTTCTAGAAACAACAATGTTAGAATTGATATTGATGCGATTGCTGAGTTAGAAATTCAATCTTCTATTGAAGATACCGCAAACAAAACTACGCTGGTTACGGTTAAAAAATAATCACATTACTATAATTGTTTTTTAAGTATACTTCTGGATATTCAAAGAAGTGTACATAGAAATTCACACTACATTATTGCGTAAATATGACAAAATCTAATTTTTAGGTTGCCGCTATTTTTTTTAAGTAATCATAAAACCTTACTTTTGTGCGTTCTATAAACATTTTACATCATAAATGGGCGTATTTATTCAGATTACATCGTTTGTCTTAATCATTTCTATTCTAGTAATTCTTCATGAATTAGGGCATTTTATACCAGCAAAACTTTTTAAAACAAAAGTTGAAAAATTCTATTTATTCTTTGATCCTTGGTTTTCTATTGTAAAAAAGAAAGTGGGTGATACTGTATATGGAATTGGATGGCTTCCGTTAGGTGGTTATGTGAAAATTGCAGGAATGATTGATGAAAGTATGGATACTGAGCAAATGGATAAACCT
>CAZHSA010000365.1:0-4016 GCA_964535135.1 uncultured Kordia sp. | reverse complement strand
CAGATAACGAAGAAACTGCTTGTCAGCCTGCAAATGCCGTATATAATTTTACATACAATACCTTTGGTGGATTTAGTGGAACAACTACGTTTTCTACCACAAGTTTGCCTAGTGGAGCTGTAGCTACTTTTAATCCGACAAGTGCTTCGGCAGATGGAACACCTGTAACATTGACGATTTCTAATACCAATGCTATAACGCCAACTACGTATTTGTTTTCAGCACAAGGAACTTCTGGTAGCACTACAAGGGCTGCAGATTTGGTAATTAATGTATTTCCAAGTAGTTTACCTCCAGTGACCTTGATTTCACCTTCTGATAACAGCACAAATTTACCAGTAAACTCTAATTTTAGCTGGTCTGTGAATACGTTGTCTGATGGTTATTTAATTGAAATTGCTACGGATTCTGGATTTACAAATATCATTGAATCAGCTACCGTTACAAATGCAAATTATTCACCATCTTCCTTAGGACAATCAACTACGTATTATTGGAGAGTTGGAATTTCTAACGAATGTGCGCCTGTATCATATTCAAGTACCTATTCATTTACTACACAATCCTGTGCAGTGTGTGCTTCTGTTGCAAATATAAGTTTTCAAACGAGTACGACATTGGTAAATTTTGAAAGTATTAATAGAGTTTCAGCAAAGCCATCAGGATATAGTGATTATACGGCGACTGATATTGCGACTGTGACAAAGGAATCATCATATCCAATTACCGTCAACGTCAACACAGATGGAAACTATAGAACTCAAACGAAGGTTTGGATCGACTGGAATCAGAATTGTAGTTTTGACGATGCAGGAGAAGAATATGATCTTGGTGATGCTTTTGCAGTTTCTAATGGTGCACCGGCAAATTCAGGAATGATGATTTTGGTGCCAAGTTCAGCATTAACAGGTGCAACAACGATGCGAGTATCTACAAAGTATACACCTAATAATAATATTGTATTCCCAACTTCTTGTGAGAATGGAGCAGATGCAGAAGTAGAAGATTACCGAGTAAATGTTCAAAATACTTTATCAACTGTTGAGAATGAATTGGTAGATTTCGCAATTTGGCCAAATCCTACAAGCGGTAAATTTATCGTGAAGTTCACGTCTACATCTTCTGATGATGTTACCATTGATGTTTTTGATATTCGTGGACGTGCTATCTTCTCAAAGAAATACAACAATACTGCAAACTTTACAGAAGAATTAAATATTAGTTCTGCGCAAGCGGGAATGTATATGGTTCGTGTAAACGATGGAGAACGCGTAAGTGTAAAGAAACTGATTGTACGATAAGTATAAAAAAATCCTAACTAGACTATTATAAAAAGAGAGGCAATGCGTCTCTCTTTTTTATTTTCCATTAAAGTTATTCATCGTGTTTGAAATGCCAGCAGTTCCGAAAGATTTAATGACTTCTATGCTTTTTTCTAAGCGTTCTGGGAGTTTGTCACTTTCTTCTGTGCTCCATTCCCCTAATACATAATTTACTTGCCTTCCTTTCCCAAAATCGGCACTAATTCCGAAGCGGAAGCGTGGATATTTTGTGGTGTTGAGTAATGCTTGTATACTTTTCAATCCGTTATGCCCACCATCGCTTCCTTTAGTTTTAAGGCGAATTGTTCCAAATTCAAGGTTTAAATCGTCTGTGATGATTAATATATTTTCGATAGGAATTTTTTCTTTCGTCATCCAATAGCGAACGGCTTTTCCGCTGAGGTTCATGTACGTGCTCGGTTTCAAAAAAATAAACGTTCTCCCTTTGAATTTATAGGTAGTCAAGTCGCCCAACTTATCTGTTTTAAAAGTAAGTTCTTCTTTCTTGGCAAAAAAGTCTAGTATTTTAAATCCGATATTATGGCGTGTATTTTTATATTCACTCCCGATATTCCCTAAACCTACAATGAGAAATTTTTTCATAGGATCTGTTTCTTCGATATTAAATGATGCTTTTCCTCCAGTTTTTTTGCGGAGGAGTTTTCTGAAAAAATGAAGCATGCTGTAAAAATTTGTGTAAAAGTAAAACGTATTGTTGCTTGTGGCAAGTCTGTATGCTAAAAATTGAGTTTTATTTGAGATCCTGATCTTCGTCAGGATTAGTTCAACTTGCAATTTTGACTTCATCTGAAGATTTGTCAAAATTGAGTTTCACTAAAATAAAAAAAGCACTCCAAAATGGAATGCTTTTGATAAAGATTATATGATCTATGCGTTTTATGCTTCTTTTTCTGCTTTTGCAGCATCTTGCGCAGCTTTCATGGCAGCACGTGAAATTCTTACTTGACAAACTACTGTATTATCAGCATGTAATAATTTGTAGTTTTCGTTTTGTAAAGAAGTTACATATAATTTGTTTCCAATTTCTAATTCAGAAACATCTGCTTCAATAGAATCAGGTAAATTAGCAGGCAATGCTTTTACTCTAAGTTTACGTTTGTTTAAACGCAATACTCCACCTGACATTACACCTGGTGCAGCTCCTTTAATAGCTACAGGAATGTCCATAGTTACTTCTTTATCGTCGAATAAACGGTAGAAGTCAACATGTAAAATTCTGTCATTTACAGGGTGAAATTGAATGTCCTGTAAAATAGCATTGTGTGTAGAACCGTCTTCTAATGCAATCACAACTGTGTGCGCATTTGGAGTATACACCAATTTAGAAAATGATAATTCTTCTGCTGAAAAGTGTAATGGGTTGTCTCCTCCGTATAATACGCAAGGAACCTTTCCAGCATTACGTAAGGCTTTTGTTGCTACTTTGCCTACGCTTTCTCTTTGAGATCCGTTGATTGTAATTGATTTCATTTTTAAAATTTATATTAATATTTAATTACATTAAAAATTTTGAGCTAATTGAAGTGTTTGTTTGTACTCTTTGCATCACATCAGCAAATAAATGTGCACAACTTACTACTTTAATTTTGCTTGATTCTTGGCGTAATGGAATAGAATCTGTTACGATTAATTCTTCTAATTTTGAATTTTCTATTCGTTCATACGCAAGTCCTGATAATATAGGATGTGTACAAATTGCACGTACAGACAATGCTCCTTTTTCCATCATAACTTCTGCGGCTTTGGTTAACGTTCCGGCAGTATCTACCATATCATCTACTAAAACCACATTTTTTCCTGTTACATCACCAATCAATTCCATGTGCGAAATGACATTGGCTTTTTTACGTTGTTTGTAACAAATAACAACGTCGCTTTCTAAAAACTTAGAATACGCGTATGCTCTTTTTGATCCTCCCATATCTGGAGAAGCAATGGTGAGCTTGTCCAAATTCAACTTTCGCAAGTATGGTAAAAACACGGTAGAAGCAAACAAATGATCTACAGGTTTTTCAAAGAACCCTTGAATTTGATCTGCGTGCAAGTCCATCGTAATAATTCGTGTTGCACCTGCTACTTCTAACATCTTTGCAATCAACTTTGCGCCTATCGGAACTCTTGGTTTGTCTTTACGATCTTGTCGTGCCCATCCAAAATATGGAAGCACAGCCGTAATATGACGTGCTGAAGCTCTTTTAGCGGCATCTAACATTAACAGCATTTGCATCAAATGATCTGAATTTGGAAACGTAGATCCTATGATAAAAACTCTGGCACCACGAACCGATTCTTCAAACGAAGGTTGAAATTCGCCATCACTATAAGTTGAGAACGTTACTTTTCCTAATTCTGCTCCATACTCTTTTGCAATCTTTTGTGCGAGTTCATCACTTTGCGTACACGCAAAAATCTTAGGTTCTGGGACAGCGTAGGCCATTTTAAAATTCTGTTTAGTAGTTAGTTAATTGTTGTGTTGCGTTAAATGAGGTGCAAATTTAGAAATTTTATACAACTCTAAAAGCTTTTATTTCTTTTTTTAGGCGAGAATTAAAATTATTTTCTAAATTTGCACTCCTTTTGAAACAAATACCAAAGAAAAATTGCTCGAGTGGCGGAATTGGTAGACGCGCTGGATTCAAAATCCAGTTCTTTCGGGAGTGTGGGTTCGATTCC
>CAZHSA010000364.1:0-4017 GCA_964535135.1 uncultured Kordia sp. | reverse complement strand
CAACTAAAATCTAAAAACAATTTAATTTTTGAGTAATGCCAAAAAGAAAAAAGACGAAAATAGTAGCAACGCTTGGACCTGCATCAGGATCAAGAGAAACTATGAAAGAAATGATAGAGCAAGGCGTTGATGTATTTCGCATCAACTTTTCGCATGCTAACTATGAAGACGTAACTGAACGTATTGCCATCATTAGAGAATTAAGTGAAGAATATGGTTTTAATACTTCCATACTTGCCGATTTACAAGGGCCAAAATTAAGAGTTGGTATCATGTCGGAAGATGTAATTGTAGAGCCAGGCGATCATATAAAGTTTTGTACAGGAGAAGAATTCAAAGGAACTTCCGAAAAAGTGTACATGAACTATCAAAACTTTCCAAGAGACGTAAAAGCAGGAGAACGCATTTTATTGGATGATGGAAAACTTATTTTTGAAGTTGTCGAAACTGATGGCGCTCAAGAAGTAACTGCCAAAGTCATTCAAGGTGGACCGTTAAAGTCTAAAAAAGGTGTCAACTTGCCAAATACAAACATTTCGTTGCCTGCATTGACGGAAAAAGATATAAACGATGCCATTTTTGCTATTAGTCAAGATGTAGATTGGATTGCGCTTTCATTTGTGCGTCACAGTCAAGACTTAATGGATTTGCAAGCTATTATCAATGAACATTCGGAACATAAAATTCCGATCATTGCCAAAATAGAAAAGCCAGAAGCGGTAGAAAATATTGATAAAATTGTGGCGTATTGCGATGGTTTAATGGTTGCTCGTGGCGATTTAGGTGTAGAAGTACCTGCGCAAGAAGTGCCATTAATTCAAAAGCAATTAGTATTGCGTGCTAAAAAAGCAAGAATTCCAGTAATTATTGCAACGCAAATGATGGAAACCATGATTACTAGTTTAACACCAACAAGAGCTGAGGTAAACGACGTTGCCAATTCTGTAATGGATGGCGCGGATGCCGTGATGCTTTCAGGTGAAACTTCGGTAGGGAAATATCCAGTACAGGTTATTCAACAAATGACGAAAATCATCAAAAGTGTTGAAGATTCTCCGTTAATCAGTGTGCCACATTCGCCACCGCATATTCGTACCAAACGCTATATTACAAAATCGGTTTGTTACCATGCTTCGCACATGGCAAATGAAATCAAAGCAAAAGCCATTTGTACGTTAACCAACAGTGGATACACGGCGTTTCAAATCTCTGCTTGGCGACCAGCTTCGCACATTTTAGTCTTTACATCCAACAAAAGAATCTTAACACAATTAAGTCTACTTTGGGGCGTTAAAGCATTCTATTACGATAAATTTGTCAGCACAGATGATACGGTAGAAGATGTAAACCAAATTGCTAAGGAAAAAGGATTTGTCAAAAAAGATGACATGTTGATCAATTTAGCAGCGATGCCAATTACAGACAAAGGAATGGTAAACACGTTGCGTGTCTCTTTGATTGAATAATCATTCTAAAATATAAATTTTCGTATGCTTTGACATTTTTGGTGTTAAAGCATACTTCCCAAAACTCTAAAGTGTTGCATAAACAATGGCAGAAAACAGCGCAAACCAACCTGTAAATGACGAACAATACTACGCAAAAATAGCAAAGAACCTTAAAAAAGGTGGATACGGCTGTTTAACATTCTTGGTGATAATGATGATTGTTGGTTATTGTGCAGATAAAAGCATAGAAGCAGAAGAAAGTAAAGATCTTCGATATCAATACTTATATGCGGACATGAAAAAAGTGAAAAATGCAGTTTCTGAAGACGATCCGTTAACCATGATTGCCAAAGAGTGTGTGGAATCAGGTATTTATATTGAAACGCAGGAGAAAAAGTTTTTGCGAAAAACCAAGAAAACGAAAAAAAGGCTCAATAAAAAAGCCATCAAATACTTTACCAAGCGAAATGAGGAAAAGTTGTTGGTAATCTTACAAATTTCACAGTTAGAAACCGTAGAATCTTCCACTACAGATGTATTTATTGACGCACTTTTAAATTGTTATTCGTATGCAGAAGATGAAACAGGAATTGACGAATACTATATCGCAATTCGCTCGGGAGATAAAACGTATGACGCACATTCTCCTGAAGGATACGACGGGTACAGTATAGATAAAATGTTACTACCTTTTTACGGTGAAAAAGTTACAGAAGAATAATTTGTTAAATATTGAACAATATACACAACATGATTTTCTCAGAATTACAACAAAACATCGAAAAACTTACACAAAATTTCGATTCGATTCCTGCGGATAGAAAAGTGCAATTAGAAACCTTATCTGCGTACGTTGAACAAAAATATAAGGCGCAAAAAACGCCAAAATTAATTGTGATTTGCACGCACAATTCCAGAAGAAGTCACTTGGGGCAATTGTGGTTGGCAGCAGCAGCAGATTATTACCAATTACCAACATTAGAAAGCTTTTCCGGAGGAACGGAAGCAACAGCGTTCAATCCAAATGCGGTTGCTGCGGTGAAACGTATTGGTTTTGATATCTCTACATTGGTAGCAGCGGAAAATCCTATTTATAAAATTTTGTGGAAAGAAGAGCAGGAGCCATATCATGCGTTTTCCAAACGTTTTGAAGAACCGCCAAATCCAACACAAGAATTTGCAGCAATTATGGTTTGTACGGAAGCTGATGAAGGTTGTCCGTTTGTACCTGGAACTGACTTTAGAATTCCGTTGCCATTTGAAGATCCAAAAGCTTTTGACGGAACACCACAAGAAGCTGCAAAATACGACGAGCGTTGCGAACAAATCGGAACAGAAATGTTGTATGTGATGTCGAAGGTTTCGATGAAGTAACTTGCAGTGAATTTGAAATCAAAACTGAACTTGAATCTGAAACATAAAACGTCAGTTCGATTTCTATGACAAAAGCAAGCGATTTTGATTAAAAGATTGAACTCATTAGCTTCTTTATTTTCTTCACCACGAATACACGAATTATTTTTCTTGTTACTTTCCGTCAGTTCGAGTGTTTTTATGAAGCATGGCGAAATAAAAATGTATCAATTCATTTCAAATAAAACTCAAGATTCATTTAGAAACGTACCAACATACCAAGAGCGAAGCGATACCAAAAATCTAACAGCGACAGCAGTCTAAAAGCGTTAGCGTTTCTAATCTAAAAATCAAACTTCAGTTGCACCGAAAAGCTTTTTTTAGGTTCGTCTTTTTCTTTAGTTTTTTCCTTCTTATCAGTGTTTAAATTGCTCAGTGAAATGCCTAACAAGCGCACAGAATCTTTTAATTTCTCTTGATACAACAACTCTTTGGCAGTTTCTAGAATCAGACTTTTGTCAGAAATAAAATAGGGAATGGTTTTGCTGCGTGTTTGCGTGGTAAAGTCGCTATACTTAATTTTTAGTGTGATGGTTTTTCCAGAAACATCATAGCGTTTCAAACGTTTTTCGAGTTCTTGCGCAATATTTTCTAGCTTCTCTAGCATAAAAATTTCACTGGTCAAATTGTTTGAAAATGTACGTTCTGCACCAACCGACTTAGCAATTCTATTGGGTTTTACAGCACTGAGGTGAATGCCTCTTACCACATTATAATAGAAGCTTCCCGATTTTCCAAAATGTTCTGTGAGGAAATCAATGTCTTTTGTTTTTAAATCTTTTCCTGTAAAAATTCCGAGTTGATACATGCGCTCGGCAGTTACTTTTCCAACACCGTAAAACTTGCGAATGTCTAAGTTTTCTAAAAATTCCAGAACTTCTTCTGGCGGAACGGTTTTTTGTCCGTTGGGTTTATGGTAATCACTTGCAACTTTAGCAATGAACTTATTAATGGAAATTCCCGCGGAAGCGGTCAAACCAACATCTTTTAAAATCTTCGCACGAATCTCTTCAGCAATCAAAGAGGCACTCGGATTTCCTTTCTTATTCTGCGTAACGTCTAAATATGCTTCATCCAATGACAATGGTTCTACGAGATCTGTATACTCATAAAAAATTTTCCGAATTTGGGTAGAAATCTCTTTATAACGATCAAA
>CAZHSA010000363.1:0-4023 GCA_964535135.1 uncultured Kordia sp. | reverse complement strand
ATTAAAACAATTATTTAAATTTATTACAATGAGTAGAGGAACAGTAAAATTCTTCAATGAAACCAAAGGATTTGGTTTTATCGTAGAAGAAGGTTCAAACAAAGAACATTTTGTACACATTTCAGGATTAATCGACGAAGTTCGTCAAGGAGACGAAGTAGAATTCGATTTACAAGAAGGCCGCAAAGGATTAAACGCAGTGAACGTAAAAGTAATTTAATATTATATATATTTTATTTCTTAATGAAGCAAAAAGTCTATCAATTGATAGACTTTTTTTTATGCATCTTTTTAAAAACAGAACTTTCTACTTTTTGAGTATCTTTGTCGCATGGCATTAACAAACAACGACATTTTTAAAAAACTTCGTGTAGCTTTAAAGTTGCGCGATGACGATATTGTAAAAATATTAGAATTGGTAGATTTCCGAATCACCAAAAGTGAATTAGGTGCATTTTTCCGTAATGAAGATCATCCAAAATATAAAAATTGTGGCGATCAGATTTTACGAAACTTTCTCAATGGTTTGGTAATTCACTTACGCGGTCCGATGCCAAAGAAAGAAACCAAACCCAAATCGACAGCATCGACTTCGAAGCGGAAAAAATAACACAATCAATATGAATCATCATTTGCAGTTGACAGATTCAGCATTTGAACAACAATTTGCGAATTGCACACTGTCGCTTCTTTATGTACACATGAAGCACATCTGAGGTTGTTAAAATTTACAACTATCTTCAAACTATAAATTCACTTTATCATGAAAATCCTACTCATTGGTGGACACGGAACAATTGGCAAACGACTCGCTGAATATTTTAAGCAACAGCATGAAGTGTTGATTGCAGGAAGAACTACAGGCGATGTGACCGTAGATATTAGTAATAGTGAAAGTATCCAAACGATGTTTGACAAAGTTGGCATACTCGATGCTATTATTTGTGCTGCTGGAGAAGCAACATGGAAACCATTTGATGAACTTTCAGAAGCAGACTATTATATAGGTTTTAAAAGCAAATTGATGGGACAAGTCAATTTGGTTCGTATTGGACAAAAGTATCTCTCCAAAGGCGGATCTATTACCTTAACTACTGGAATTTTGGCGGACGATCCTGTTCCAATGACCACAAGTGCAGCCATGGTTAATGGTGCCATTCATAGTTTTGTAAAAGCGGTAATTTTAGAATTGGAAGGCAGAATCCGCGTCAATGTAGTTTCTTCAGGATTGGTAGAAGACGCCGTTGAAAAATATGATGCGTATTTTCCTGGACACAATCCTGTTGCCATGCAAAAAGTAGTGAATGCGTATCGCAAAAGTGTAGATGGAAAACAAACAGGTGAAATTATCCGAATATATGAATAATACAACTATGAAACGTATACAACTTGCTTTCTGCTTCCTGATGATTGGTTTATTTTTCTCTTGCGAGATTAGTTTTTCATCAAAAAAAACACCTTCACACATCATCATAGAAAGTGAAGGATTAACTACCAATAATATTACCATAGAGAATCATTTAGGAGAAACTGACAAATCTGAATTTATCTATGGAGAAGCTTTCCTTGTCGTTTTTAACAACATGAAAGGTTTTACCGCAATTGAAAACAAGGTATATCCTGAAATGGATATTTATGTAACAGACAAAAAAGGCGATACTATTTTGAATGAACAAGCGCTTTTTAAAGATCAAGATGTGGAGTTGGTTGCAGAAAACTTGAGTTTAGAAAGTAGCATGTTAATCGCAAAGCCCATGCTTGCTGGAAATGAATATCAAATGCATGTTACTATTACGGATACAAAAAGTGATCATTCTTATAAAATTCGCATGCCATTTTCAGTAATTGAAAATTCGTTGTTAAAGACGGAATCTTCAGGAATTACCTATGATTCTATGTATCTATATTCGAAACAGCGCAATTTAGGACTCGTCGATGATAAGATAGCGATGGAAGAAGACATCTATATCATTATTGGCGACTTTAAAGGTTTAAAAGTTGATGAAAACAATATGGTTGACATGACCTCTTCCCTTTCGCTTACTGATGCTACAGGCATGAAGATTGTTGACAAAGAAAATATGTCACCAGAACTTATGGATGCGACTGCATTACAAAAACAAATGTATGCGAGTTTTGTCATCACTTCAGGTATTTTAACCAATCCGATTACATGCAAGTTTACAGTGAAAGACAACCGATCTGATGCTTTTTTTGAAACAACTTTTGAACTCACTGTCGAATAAAACTTTGTGCAATCACTTCATTTCCTTCATTTTTACTTTATTTACAGAACTATAAGATTTTTAATGTATGAGCATCGAAAGAGACCTTCAAAAACGCAGTAATAACGCTTGCGAATTGTGTACTGCCACTGAAAAATTAGCCGTATATCACGTGCCGCCAAATCATAATGAGCAATTGGAGAAGTCTATCTATGCGTGTGAAAACTGTATTTCTCAAATAGAAACTCCTGAAACCATGAATGCAAATCATTGGCGCTGTTTGAATGATAGCATGTGGAGCGAAGTCAAAGCGGTTCAAATTGTAGCGTGGCGTATGTTGCATCGTTTGAAGCACGAAGGTTGGCCACAAGATTTATTAGATATGATGTATTTGGATGAAGAAGATTTAACTTGGGCTGCAGCAACAGGAGAAGCAGAAGATGAAGAAAACACCCTCAAACATTTAGATGTAAATGGTGTACGATTGCAAGCGGGCGATAGTGTCGTTTTAATCAAAGACCTAAATGTAAAAGGTGCTGGTTTTGTTGCGAAACGCGGAACACCTGTGCGGAATATTACACTTTCTCACGACAATGCCGAACATATAGAAGGACGCGTCAACGGACAGCATATTGTCATCATTACAAAATATGTGAAAAAGACCTAATTTTTTAGCTCACAAAAAACAAAAACGACGTTCTCATTAAGTATAAAAACGTCGTTTTATATGTTGATCGTTACAATAAATAATCCTTTACATCACGGATAGCAGAAACAATCTGATGCATCCGAAGGATCAACTGGAATTGGCTCTAAAGTATGCTCTGTAATTGGTTCCACAGGACAAATTTGATTGGTGTAGCATCCTTGTGTATGAATCGGTTGCGGATTATTACAAGCATTTACCGTGTTCACTGGCAATGCATTTCCTTGTTGCGAATTTCCACCGTGTACGTTGGCAATCGTCGTCTTTTGTATGCTAAAACGTTTTAATGATTTCTTTTTCATTTTATATATAGTTTTATGTTTATACTTCAAATCTATTACAGCAAAAACAATAAAAAAAGAAAGATTGCTGACGCTTTATGAAATATCACTGGTAGAAACTCTATTTTTTCTTAATAAAAAAGGCCCACCAATTACTTGGTGAACCCTTTTTCCATTAACTAACCAATCCTAAATTATTATTATGAAATGTGCTATCGCAATACTTGCTACTAGCTAAAATTTAGTTCTTTAATTTCATCGTATATTCGAATAGATGAAATGTATTATTTATAAAATTTCAATTAAACGCTTTGGTTTTACTTTGTCTTCTTCACGTTTTGGCAACGTAACATGTAAAATTCCATTTGTATACGTAGCGTTGATTTCTTCTTTATTTACAGTTTTTGGTAATTCAAAAGAACGCTTGAAAGCTGAAAAACTAAACTCTTTACGTGTATAGTTATCTTTTTTCTCGGTTTCTTCTTTCTTTGCTTCCGTACTGATAGTCAACAAATCATGATCTAATGAAAGTTTAAAATCCTCTTTCGATTTTCCGGGTGCAGCAACTTCTAGTGCATAATTATCATCCGTTTCTATAATGTTTACCGCAGGAACACTTCTTTTTTGTACGATCGGATTTGTGGTTCCGCCTAACCAATCTGTTTGAAATAATTCGTCAAAAATTGATGGAAATTCTGCGTTTCTTCTTTTTACTATATTCATCTTATTTGTTTTTTAAAGTTTGATTTTTCAGTTTTAATTAATTTGTTATTCAAATACGAGTTGTATATGGCAAAAAGGATTCCAAGTG
>CAZHSA010000362.1:0-4076 GCA_964535135.1 uncultured Kordia sp. | reverse complement strand
CACCAAACACTTCAACAACTATGTTACCAACCACATCACAAGGAAGTATAGCTAAAGGAATTTGGCTCGTATACAACGACGGAATTAATACGATTCGTTTTTTTTCATCGAGTACTTGTAAAGAAAAAGTGTTCCTAAATGAAGAGTTGGTTTCCGAACGAAGAAATGTAAAGCTACAGAGTGTTCATGAATTTCAAGACGATCATGGTAATACCTATGAAATTAGGTTTACAACCACAAGTATCATTAAGGGAGCAATGACGTGTTCAATCTATAAAAATACAGAACTTATAAAAAACTTTACAATCAGTTTTCGAAGAGGAAAAAATTTCACCTTACTCCGCTTCCTAATACTCATCCTTGTATCCATAGCGTATGCTATTATTAGTGTAAAATTGAAACTTCCAGAATATGTGTTTTTTATTTTTTTATTCGTGCTCTTTACAGTTCATTTTTCTACCAGAAAACCTACAGAAATAATTATTGAAGAAGATTAAAATATATAATAACAATAAAAAATCCCGCTTACTTAACGGGATTCTTGCAATAATTTTATACCATTTTTCTAAAACATCGATCTAGAAATAATTGTTAATTTGATGCCACTGCGTCGAATAATCAATATGAGCGCCACCCTTTACTTCTAATTCTTTATTTTCTTTGATTTCATTTTGTTTGAAAGCTGAAATTTTCTTTACAGTTTTTTCCATGATTCTAATTTTTGTGTTAATGTTCTTAGAGATAAATAAAATCCCAATACTATAATAACGAGATTTTCATCAGTATATTACTAAACTTGATTTAGAAATCTGTTATATTCGCTTTAAATGATTATGAAAAAACGAATCATACGGAATCGAGTTCAACACAAGAGTTCGGTTTGATAAAACTATCCCTTTTTAAGATAGCCTATTTTTGAAATTATGATTCGGATTGTGTTTTCAATAAATTAAATATAAATACGTTTGAATATATTGATCCATAACACATATTTATGACAAAATTTAGCAGTATTTTTTTCCTTGCTTACTTGGCTACCAACTTTGGTATTGAACAAGAAAACTTTCTAAAAGTTTCTGTAGAACAACTAATTACTACTCCAGAAAAGTATGATGGGAAAGAAATTCACGTAGTAGGATATTTGAATTTACAATTTGAAGAAAATGCGTTGTATATGAATAAATCTGATTATGAAAACAGAAACTACAAAAAGGGAATTTGGGTATCATTATCAACAAAACAAGCATTAAAAGTGAAGAAAGTCTACAATAATAAACAGGTGTCAATTGTGGGTACATTTAATGCTACAATGAAAGGACATTTTGGGCTATGGAGCGGTTCCATAGAAAAAATTAAACATGTTCGCATTGAAGAAAATTAATTTATTAAATAATCCCACTTCTTTAAGCAGTGTGTTTTATTATAAATAGAGAATTTCTTTTGGTAAGTCTGCAATATTTGCCCAACAAACAGCAACTCTTGAATCTTGTTCGTCTTTAACAGGAAGTTGTTTTAAAACAATAAAAGAAATTAAATACGTGAAAATTAAATAATTATAGTTATCTTAGCCTATATTAAGATTTTAATCCTACCCAAAACCCTCATTACTTCCTTTGACACGGAGCATATCAAAATTTGACTGATATGAAGATCAAAATCTAAAGAATGTACATCAATGTAAAGTAGCTTTTAGCCACGTTATGATTACTTTTAAGAATGACATTCTTTTGTATTTACAGCTTACACATAGTAATAAACCCTGAATCATAAGAGTTGATATATAGCTAAATTAAACAACGTTAAGCAGTATGCTTGGTATTGTTTTCTGTTGCGAATACAATAGTGTTCCTTTCGCTTAAAATCTTAGGAACTATCCAGCTAATATTAACATAAAAAAACCACTCTTATGAAATCTCTATTTATCAGTATACTCCTGATTATTGGGCTTAAATTATCCGCACAAATTCCGACAATGAATACAGTCGATGATGCCTTAGAAATATCACAAAAAAATAGTTCCCGCACATTTTCTGCTGGCGACCAATGGCAATCATTTGCTCCCAATACAACTGGAATGTTTTCTATTTTTAGAGCGTACCATTACAACGAGTTGGAATCTGGAACCTTGTATGTGTATGAAGGTGAAGGCACTTCGGGTAAGCTACTACATCAGCAGGCTTATACTGCTAACGGCACGCATTTTCTTTTTTTCCGCCTCAGCAGTCCCATACCAGTAGTTTCCGGCAAAACCTATACAGTACGCTTAAGTAAATTTAACTGGTTCGTCAGTGTAGGAAACGCATATTTACAAGGAAAATCAAGTAAAAACCCCGGTAGAGATATGATGTTTGAAGTCTATCTCACCAAACCGCAGCAGGTATTGATAAATGGAAAGGCTTCACAGGCTACTATTTCTCATGGACAATTAAACATTCCTGAAGGGACTAATGAAAAGTATGTTAACTATACGGTAAATAATATGCCTGATATTCAATTGGGTACTGATGGAAATACCGAAATTAACCTCAGACTAGAGCCTGTTGTTTTTATCAGAGATGGTCTATTGTATGCCTTTTTTTCCACTGGCGATAGTACCATCACCATTGATGAGTACACTGACGAATGGAACGAGCAAAAAAACTATATCTACCAAGTAAACACCTCAATTTCTGTTGACGACCAATCCGTGGGGAACAATACACCTATTAGGTTTGAATTGTGGCGTGATGGACCAACGAATCTTAATGAGGAAGGAATATACACAGACATGCAATCATTTACGTTGGGGATAAATGGCACAAACCCTGGAGCATCGTACACAGTAGGTACAACGTCTAGCCAAGTAGTTAGGGATTTTAATTTTGTCAATAGTCAGTTTGACGACCAAGCAAAATTTAATTGGACACTTTCAAAAACTTCTATGGAGAGTATGGTGCAAAAAGAGGCAGGACAGATAGCTACCTTAACAGCTCCTCCAACAATTGCTACAGAAAGTTTTCCTGTGTATTGTCAGGCTTTATTCAAATCCAAAGTGCAAAATGCTACACTTCCTGACTTTATTAATGTTAGACTCCATGCCGACGTGATGTTATCGGGAAGCTCTCTCAAATTAAATCAAAATAGTCCTATAGAAGCTTTCTTTAATGGATTAGGATTTCTGGTCAACCCTAAAACTTACAGTGGAGAGCTGTTGTACCGCATTGTTTATGATCCAATTTATTATATCAATTATGTAGATATTAGGTTAGATTTACGACCATTTAAAAATTAGTCGTTACTATTTTTAACGTACAGAATCCCTAAAGTCTTTGTAAAAACTAAAAATCCTACTCTTTTATTAGTGTAGGATTTTTAAATTTGTATTTTATGTTGAAGAAACTTTCCAAGTTTCAAAACCAAGACCCCGATTTTCATCGGGATAGTTCAACTTCCAATTTTGTGCGCGTATTAACGACTTCACAAAACTGAGCTTCACTATTGGATGATCGTTCCCTTAGGAATGACCGCTTCTTTTTTAATCACTACAATACCATCTTTCACAAAATACGTATCCGTTTCAGTGTCTTTTAAATCTGGTCCACCATTTATTTTTACATCATCACCAATGCGACAGTTTCTATCAATGATGGCATTTTTGATATAACAACGCTCTCCTATTCCCATGAGAATAGCTGTATTATTTGCTTCAATTTCTTCCAACGATTCATACGAGTCATTTCCCATCATATACGTATTAATCATGACTGTATCTTTTCCAATACGAGAACGAATTCCGATCACAGATCGCTCAATTTTAGATGCCTGAATGATACAACCGTCAGAAATCACCGTATTGTTCAAGGTTGTGCCAGATATTTTAGAAGTCGCCAAAATACGTGCGTTGGTGTAAATACGTCGCTTCTGATCGTACAAATTGAACTTTGGAATGTCATCCGTTAAGCCTAAATTAGCTTCAAAGAATGAATCAATATTCCCGATATCCGTCCAGTAGCCTTCATACTGAAAACTCACGGTTTTGTGTTCGTTGATACTTTGCGGAATGATTTCTTTTCCAAAATCAACCGTATCTGGATTGT
>CAZHSA010000361.1:0-4080 GCA_964535135.1 uncultured Kordia sp. | reverse complement strand
ATACTTCACAAAAAGAAAGTATTTGTTTTACGAATGATGACACCGTATATATTTCAGATGAAGAATCACACGGAAGTGGTCGAAATTTATACGTATTTCTACTCGATTAAACGCACTTTTTTTGACTCACCGTTATTTTTTGGTAACTTGAATTAACCAATTAAAACTACTGCCATGTCAAATTACGTCAAAGGAATTGATATTTCGTATAATCAAGGAAACCTCATCGACTCTATCAACACAGAAAATACTGATATATCGTTTGTATTTTGCAAAGCTTCTGGAGGAATTACCATTCAAGATCAAGATTTTGCACACAATTGGGAAATGATTCCGCAACAGGGATTTATTAGAGGCGCGTATCATTTTTATTATACCAACGATGCGCCACAATCACAAGCCGACAACTTTTTTAGTGTGGTTGGAGATGATTTCCCATCAGATGCATTGCCACCTGTCGTCGATTTTGAGAATGGAAGTATTAAAACCTCCGATCATGCACAAATTATTACCGATTTACTCGATTTTTTAGAACTGTTGGAACAGAAATATAAGCGAACGCCTATCATTTATACCAATCAAAGCACAGGCGACAGCTATTTGAATGATTCACGGTTTGCAAAGTATCCGCTTTGGGTTTCGTATCCTACAACTGGTGCTGCTCCAAAAATGCCAAGTACTTGGACCAATTGGACGTTTTGGCAATACAGTTTTGATGGAAATATCAATGGTACCGATGTAGATGAAGATTATTTTAATGGTGACTTTGAAGATTTAGTACATTTTATTCAACAAAGTTCAATTTCAAGTTAAACATCTTAATTTTCCGTAGCTTTGCACTTTGAAAAAAGATTACATGAGCGAAGTACAACTAACAAGAATCAACAAGTTTTTAAGCGAAGCCGGCTACTGTTCGCGCAGAGCAGCTGATAAATTGATTGAGCAACGACGCGTAACGATTAACGGGAAAGTCCCAGAAATGGGCACTAAAATTGCTCCTGGCGACGAAGTTCGTGTGGATGGTGAGTTGATTGCTGATCCGAAAGAAAAACCTGTGTACTTAGCATTTAATAAACCTGTTGGTATTGTGTGTACGACTGATACACGCGTGGAAAAAGATAATATTATTGATTATATTAATTATCCCACGCGAATTTTCCCAATTGGACGTTTGGACAAACCTAGTGAAGGCTTAATTTTCTTGACAAGCGATGGCGATATTGTGAATAAAATTTTGCGCGCACGTAATAATCATGAGAAAGAATATGAAGTTACCGTGAATCGCCCGATTGCCAATGATTTTATTCAAAAAATGAGCAATGGAATTCCAATTTTAGGCACGATGACGCGTAAATGTAAAGTGGAGCAACTTACAAAATACACGTTTAAAATTATTTTGACACAAGGTCTGAATCGTCAAATTCGTAGAATGTGTGAGTATTTGGATTATAGAGTTGTGAAGCTGAAACGCACGCGTATTATGAACGTTACGTTGGATCTTCCTGCGGGGAAATGGCGCCATTTGACCGAAGAAGAGTTGCAGGGAATTAATGATTTGACAGATGCTTCTTCTAAAACACATCGCGGTTAAAAACGTATAGTCAATGTCTCAAGATATTCCAGCGATACGATTTCAATCTGGTTATGACAAACTTGATGGCATAGAAATTCTTCGCTTGGAAGATATTTTGGTACGTTCACATGATCATGATCCTGAGCAACCACATCAAACGGATTTTTACGCTTTCTTTTTGTATACTAATGGCAATACAAAACATTTGATTGATTTTGTTTCTCATGACATTCATAAAAACGCGTTGGTTTGTATTCGAAAAGGACAAGTAAATGCTTTTCAGTTTGCCGAAAATGTGACAGGTTATGCTATTTTATTTACGCAGCCCTATTTTGAGAAACAGTTTAAAATGCTGCCAGAATCTATTATTTTCCGATTGTTTGCTTCGCAATTATTTTCGCCATTGCTTCAGATTCCTGAAGATAGAAATGTGGTTTCTTATTTTGACTTGTTGTTTCAAGAGTTTTACAACGCCGAACAAACTCACAAAGAAGCCATTGTCAGCGGATTATTTACTATTATTGTTTCTAAAATAGAACCGTTACGCCATCAACAAGTAGAATTTACGACCGAATCTAATTATTTGTATCTGTTTATACAGTTTGAAAACTTAATTAAACACCATTATACTACAAGTAGAAATGCTGATTTCTATGCAAAGTCTTTAGGCATTACTTATAAACATTTGAATCATATTTGTAAAGAAGTGATTCAGAAAACTGCCAAACAATGCATTGATGATTTTATCATTCTTGAAGCCAAAAGAAATTTGATTAATTCTCGTATTAAAAGTACTGAACTTGCGTATCTATTAGGCTTTACGGAATCGACAAACTTCGTTAAGTATTTTAAGAAACATACTGAATTAACCCCAAATCAGTTCAAAAAATTACACTCCAAATAGTTTTGGTTCGACTTTAACCTTTTTTATTTCAACTTACACCTACGCTTTTTCTCTCTTCAAGTATACTTTTGTCTCGTTACAAATAATCAAATACAATGAACGTAAAAAGCTCACTTATTATATGCGCATTCGCAATAGTGTCATGTAATACAACACAGAAGAAAAAAGAAACCACTACGAACACAGAAACACAAACAACAATGGAAAAAACAATATCAAACAAAGAAAAAGCAGTTGCAGTATTGGAAAGTTTAGAAACAGGCGATCAAACAGCTGTTGCTTATATTAACCCGAACAAATACATTCAACACAATTTGGCAGTAGCTGACGGATTGGAAGGATTTGGAGAAGTATTACAGCACAAACCAGAAGGCGGATTTAAAGCAAAAGTGGTAAGAGCTTTTGAAGATGGAAATTACGTGTTTACACATACTGAATATGACTTTTTTGGCCCAAAAGTAGGTTTTGATGTTTTCCGTTTCGAAAATGGATTGATCGTTGAGCATTGGGATAATTTACTAGAAAAAGCAGTGCCAAATCCAAGCGGACATACACAAACTGATGGACCAACTAAAAGTACTGATTTAGATAAAACAGCTGTCAATAAAGCATTTGTAAAAGACTTTGTACATACAATTTTGGTGAATGGCGAATTTGACAAACTTGCCAATTATTTTGATGGCGATACTTACATTCAGCACAATCCTGCGATTGCAGATGGTGTTTCTGGTTTAGGCACAGCCTTGGAAGCGATGGCAAAACAAGGAATTACGATGGTATATACCAAGAATCACATTGTTTTGGGAGAAGGAAATTTTGTATTGGCCGTAAGCGAAGGAACTTTTGCAGGACGACCTACTTCTTTTTACGATTTGTTCCGTATAGCGAATGGCAAAATTGCGGAACATTGGGATGTGATGGAAACTATTATGCCTGAAGCGGATAGAAAGAATACGAACGGAAAGTTTAATTTTTAAGAACTTCAACTAAATATTAAATTGAGCGCAGTCGAGAAGTGTAAAGCCTTATCATTTTAACCTTCTCGATTGCGTTTCTTTAGCTTTCTATCTTTTTAAGATTAAAACCCTAGCAAGTCTTTAAATTTATAGGATTGTCTGCGTGAAATTTCGATTTCTTGTGTTGAATTTTTCATGGTGACTTTGAGTTTTCCATTGAACCAAGGTGTTACTTTGTCTACATGATTTAGGTTGATGATTTGTTGTCGGTTTGCTCTGAAAAAGGTTGTTTCTGGCAGTTTGGCTTCTATTTGATTGAGCGATTTGTAGATTAATGGCTTCTGGTTGTCAAAATAGACTCTTGTATAGTTTCCCACAATTTCAAATACAGCAATCTCTGAAACTCGAATGAGCCAACAGTTTTCGCCATCTTTGATGAATATTTGACGATGCAACTCGTATGGTTTTTGTTCGGTCGCTTCTTTTTCAATGGTGACAATGACTTTTTCGATGGTTTTGGAAAATCGGTCTTGATTGATGGGTTTTAGCAAGTAATCAAAAGCGTTGTATTCAAAAGATTTGATAGCATATTCATCATACGCCGTTGTAAAAATCGTCAACGGAACATTGTCTAGCATTTCTAACAA
>CAZHSA010000360.1:3623-4091 GCA_964535135.1 uncultured Kordia sp. | reverse complement strand
AAAATAACAATTTAACAGTAATAAATGAGTGTAACTGCGCAATCAGTATGGGATAACTGTCTGTCTTTCATAAAAGACAACATTCAACCGCAAGCATACAAGACTTGGTTTGAGCCTATAAAGCCTGTAAAGTTAACAAATAAAGCGCTAAGCATTCAAGTTCCTAGTAAATTTTTTTATGAGTGGCTAGAAGAGCATTATGTGAAATTATTGAAAGTTGCGCTTGTAAAAGAATTAGGAAACAACGCCCGTTTAGTGTACATTATTAAAATGGAAAATACATATGGTAATAAAAAGCCATTTACTGAAAAAATTCCAAGTGCAAATCGAAGTAATGTGAAAGCACAAGAAATTGATGTCCCGATCAAAAATAAAAGTCCCGAACTGAAAAATCCATTCATCATTCCTGGCATCAGAAATGTAAAGATTGAATCTCAGTTAAATCCGAATTATAATTTTGATAATTTC
>CAZHSA010000360.1:0-3613 GCA_964535135.1 uncultured Kordia sp. | reverse complement strand
CCTTGAAGGAGATTCTAACCGTCTAGCGCGCTCTGCAGGAATGGCTGTTGCCAATAAACCTGGTGGAACTTCTTTCAATCCACTATTAATTTTTGGTGGTGTTGGTTTAGGAAAAACACACATTGCGCACGCAATTGGTGTTGAAATTAAAGATAAATATCCAGAAAAAACGGTGTTGTATATTTCCGCAGAGAAATTTACACAACAATACATAGAATCCGTAAAGAAAAATACGCGTAACGATTTTATCCACTTTTATCAGTTGATCGATGTACTCATCATTGATGATGTACAATTCTTCTCTGGAAAATCTGGAACGCAAGATGTATTCTTCCACATTTTCAATCACTTACACCAAAATGGAAAACAAGTGATTTTAACGTCTGACAAAGCACCTGTAGACATGCAAGATATTGAGCAACGCTTACTATCTCGCTTTAAATGGGGACTTTCTGCCGAATTGCAAACGCCTGATTTTGAAACACGTGTTTCTATCGTAAAAAACAAACTGTATCGTGATGGTGTAGAAATGCCTGATGATATTGTAGAATATGTTGCCAAAAACATCAAATCGAATGTGCGCGAATTAGAAGGTGCTATCATTTCACTCATCGCACAATCATCTTTTAATAAAAAAGAAGTTACGATTGATTTGGCAAAACAAGTCGTTGAAAAATTTGTAAAAAATACCAAACGAGAGGTTTCTATTGATTACATTCAAAAAGTAGTTTCCGATTATTTTCAGATGGATGTTTCTACGCTGCAATCAAAAACACGCAAACGCCACATTGTACAAGCAAGACAGTTAGCGATGTTCTTTGCAAAGAAATTTACCAAAGCTTCTTTGGCAAGTATTGGTTCTCAAATTGGAAAACGCGATCATGCAACGGTATTACACGCTTGTAAAACGGTGGACAATTTATCGTCTACAGACAAGCAATTCCGCAAATACGTAGAAGATTTAACGAAGAAACTTTCGCTGTAAACTTCATAAGATGAAAACTAAAATTTTAATGGTTTGCTTAGGGAATATTTGTCGATCTCCTTTAGCGGAAGGCATTCTAGCTTCTAAACTTGATCCTACTAAATTTGAAGTCGATTCTGCTGGAACTGCTGGATACCATGTTGGCGAACTTCCTGACAGAAGGTCCATTACAACTGCAAAACAACACGGACTAGACATTACCTACCAACGATCGAGAAAGTTCGTTAGAAACGATTTTCAAACGTTTGATTTCATCTTTGCGATGGACCAATCAAATTATACTAATATTCTCGCTTTGGCGGAAACAGAAGCAGATCGTGCAAAAGTGCACATGATTTTAAACCAAATTTCTCCAAACTCAAATGCCGAAGTTCCCGATCCGTATTACGGCGGCGATCAAGGTTTTGAAAACGTGTACCAAATGCTGGATGAAGCTTGCAGCATTTTCGCTGAAAAAATTTCCTAAAACTCTTCATGGCTGAAAGAAGTTGCTAATTTTTGTATCTTTCTATAAAAATTACAAACCTACTTTGCCATGAAAAGAACACTACACCTAGCATTTACATTGCTTTTTCCGCTCATAATATCTGCGCAATCTGTAGAATTACTTCCGTTTGCTAGCGGATTCAACAGACCTGTCGATATCAAACATGCCAATGACTCACGATTATTTATCGTAGAACAAGACGGCGTTATTAAAATTCTAGACGATCAAGGAAACACCAACACAACTCCTTTTTTAGATATTGATGCACGCGTACGTTCTACAGGAAACGAACAAGGCTTGCTCGGCTTAGCATTCGATCCAAATTATACTACTAACAATCGCTTTTATGTCAATTACATAAACAACAGTGGCGACACTGTAATTGCACGATTTACCACTTCTTCCAATCCTAACATTGCAGATGCTACTTCAGAAGAAATATTACTAACAGTTCCACAACCATATACAAATCATAATGGCGGCTCACTAGCTTTTGGAACTGACGGTTTGCTATATATTGCTTTGGGTGATGGCGGAAGCGCAGGTGATCCACAAAATCTTGCGCAAAATTTACAATCGTATTTAGGAAAGATTTTACGCGTTGATGTAAGCGGCGCAACTGGTTATACAATTCCTCCAAACAATCCGTTTGTTGGAAATTCGGCTGCTTTGGATGAAATTTGGTCGTATGGACTCCGAAATCCATGGAAAATATCGTTTGATAGTGATACAGGCGAACTGTGGATTGGCGATGTTGGACAAAACAATCGCGAAGAAATCAACAATGTACCTATTGTAAATGCTGGTTATAATTTTGGTTGGAAATGCTATGAAGGAAATGAAATATTCAACACAACTGGCTGCCCTTCAACCTCTACAATCACGTTTCCAGTAGGCGAATATAATTATGGCGGAACTCCGTTTCGCTGTTCTATTACTGGCGGCTATCGCTACAGAGGTACCGAATATCCTTCACTACAAGGTTGGTACATTTTTGCTGATTATTGCAGCAATGAATTGGGCGCATTACGTCCAGGATCTGTAGAACCTTGGGACATATACTTTTACAGCAATGCTGTTGGAAATATTTCTACCTTCGGAGAAAACGCAAACAAAGAGCTCTTCGCTGCAGGCTTAATAAATGGGAATATTTATCAAGTATATGATCCGTCGTTGAGTGTTGGGGAAAATTCATTACAAACTAACTATCAATTGTATCCGAATCCTGCGAGCGATTATTTTCAAATTAGCAATCAAAATGCAGCTTCACAACTAAAAGAAGTTGTAATATTTTCTCTTGATGGAAGCTTCATCTCTACAACTTCAATTTTGACTGAAAATCAAAAAATTACCACGAATCAATTGGCAAAAGGAGTGTATATTGTACAACTAATTTCAAATAATGATGCAGTTTCCTATCATAAATTCATCAAAAATTAGTTTTATTTGTATTCAAACTCCTCACCTATGCAATCATTAAACGGAATTTTATATTTAATTCCCACAACTTTAGGCGATAATGAACCTTTGGAAGTATTGCCATTATCTGTAAAGAAAGTCATTGAAACCACCAATCATTTTATTGTTGAGAATGAAAAATCGGCGCGTCGTTTCATCAAAAAAATTACACCTAAAAAAGTGCAACCGTTGTTAGAATTGTATGTATTAAATAAATATACGCAAGATCAAGAACTGCCTGCGTTTTTAGAAGCCATTCATCAAGGAAAAAATGTAGGTTTGCTTTCAGAAGCTGGTTGTCCGGGTGTGGCAGATCCAGGTTCAGAGATTGTAAAAATAGCACATGAAAGAGGAATTCGTGTCGTTCCACTCGTTGGTCCATCTTCCATATTAATGGCAATAATGGCATCTGGAATGAACGGACAAAACTTTGCATTTAACGGATATTTACCTATTGATAAAGACGAACGCAAACGCGCCATCAAACAGTTGGAAAAACGTGCTGGAGATTTGAAACAATCACAAGCATTTATTGAAACGCCGTACAGAAATGATAAATTACTTGCCGATTTAACCGCTACACTTTCAGGAAACACTCGTTTATGTGTGGCTTGCGACATTACACTTCCGACAGAATTCATTAAAACATTGACCATTAACGAATGGAAAAAGACATCCGTAAG
>CAZHSA010000359.1:0-4098 GCA_964535135.1 uncultured Kordia sp. | reverse complement strand
ATGCTTCCACAAATCCTATAAAAGTAACGGTGACAGGAGCTGAATACGAATTTGATACTGTACAAGGAACGCTTACCGCAAAACAACGAATTGATTTTGAACGAACTTTAACAGTGATAGATCAGCTTCCGCTTGACGGTTTAGCAGTGCAAAGTCAAACAGCAAACGAAGTCGTTCTCGTAGGAACAAATATGACAATTGGCGTACAAATGGACGGCGCAGTTATAATGCGTCCGCATACAAGTATCAACCCTATCATTACCAATAAAATTGGTGGAGATTTTAACCGTGTAACAGTTGGAGACTTACTTTCGCTAGATGATTTCGGAGGTTTTACCGTGAATACATATTCGCCAAAAGGCTCTGGAAATGTTCCTGAAATTACACCGATAACAGTCAACTTACCCTTTGAAAACCTTTCAGGAGAAGATCTAGTAACGACTGGCGCTTATAACGGCGAATGGACGGCAACTACCAATGTACAACCTGGTGAGCTCTTATTTGTTTCTGTATTTCCAAGCAAACCGTTCAATTGGGAAAAATCATTTGAACATTTTTGGGATCTCAACGATTTTAATGGTTCGCTAAATTATAATGATCCAGAATATGTGGACGATTGGGTGTTATGGAATTTTAGTGAACGTGGCTGGGCAATGAGTTTTGGAGAACGATACGAATTACGTGACAATATTCCTGCTCAAAATCATTTTGATGCTGTTGCCTTAGCGGGTGATAAATGGAGTGCTTATTTCAGTCAATGGTTTTATTACAGCCGTGATGCCGAAGAATGGACAAACGAAGTATTGCGTTGGAAAAACGAATACGGAATGGGCGCAGTATACAGCGATGGTATGGCACAGGATGATTTTCTAAGTGCTTATGAAGCCATGCGAAGATTGCGCGAAAATGTATTTCCTGATGGCGATATTTTGATTCATGATAGTTTTCCACAATCTGGAATTCCTGCAGCAGCTTTCAAACCTTTTATTTACAGTTATGCCACTTCCACATATATGGGAGAAAATGCACAAGTTTCTGTCGGTGCTGATTGGGCTTGGGCGCGCTATGCGATGTCACAGTTTAGAAGAAGTAATGCGTTGGGAGTGATTAAAGGAGATGGCTGGACAGGATTTGAAGGCGTAGAAAAATATTTGATTAGTTTGGTTTGGGGCGGACGCGGAAGACCAGATGTAGCAGGTTTTGACACACAATACATTCCTGTGCTGAATCAATTGAAACAACTGTGGGAAACGTACGGCAGCGATCCGTTCTTTTTTGATCGGTATTACCATCCAGAAGCACAAATTTTGACAAATTATAATATTGGAAGAGCTGGAATGCCAATTTTTGAATTGGATGAAACCGATCCTACAAATCCATTGCTTGTAATGAGTAGTTGGACTCCAAATAGCGAACTTTATTATACAACTGATGGAACAGAGGCAACAGCTTCAAGTACCTTATATACAAATCCGATTCCGTATACAAACAACTTAAACGTCCGTGTAAGAGCGTTTCGAAATGATTTAGACGAAAGTCGTGAAGCATTCCTTGCTGATTTTGTACTATCTACAGAAGAACTCAATACAAATATCGTTTTGAGTTTGTATCCAAATCCTGCTACTGATGAAGTGTATATCAATCTAAAACCTGATAATTTTGAAGATTTAGAAATTGTAATCCACGATATTACAGGAAAAAAAATACAACAGCTGGATACAAAATTGCGCACAAATGAGCGAAATACAATCACAGTCGATGTGCACAATCTTGCTGCTGGAATATACATCATCACAGGAAATAATAATGGTCAAAAATTATTTCAAGAAAAATTGATTGTAAATTAAGTAGCCATGAAAAAGACTGGAATTTATACCGTACTATGCTTCGTTTTATTTTTTAATACAATACATGCCTCTTCTATTGTGGTTTCCTCCGATATTGGATTTGACGCTAATAACAGTACTGCATTTTTACAACAAGCGTTAAATTCGAATGTAGACACGCTAATTATTGACAATGTTGGGCAACCATGGAAAACCGCACCACTGTATGTAAACCAAAGTAATTTAACTATTATTATTGAACCAAATGTAGAAATTGTAGCGCTCGATAATGTGTATGATTTATTTGATTCTGTTTTTAGAATTTGGGACGTAGAAAACATTACGATTTTAGGCTATCAAGCTACAATACGAATGAACAAACAAGAATATATTACAGCAAATGATAGTGAATATAGACATGGATTTAATATTGGTTCGGCTACAAATATTCGGATTGAAGGGTTAACAATTAAAGATACAGGCGGTGACGGAATGCTGATTTCTAAGAGTTTTTATTCGGGTTCGGCTAAGAATTATTGTGAAAATATTGTGATTAAAAATTGTAGGATGGACAATAATTACCGACAAGGAATTAGTGTCGGTTCGGTAAAGAATGGTTTGATTGAGAATTGTATTTTATCGAATACCAAAGGTACTTTACCCGAAGCAGGAATAGATGTAGAACCTGACAATCCACAGGAACGAATTGAAGATTTAACCATTAGAAATTGTCAATTTTTGAATAATAATGGGAATGGACTTCAGTTTACAACAAATTTTTTAGATGATACTTCTACGAATGTTTCTGCAACGATTGAAAACTGTTATTTTTCATCAAATCACGATCCATCTAATAGTTATGTGTATTCTGAAATGGCTTTTTACGACAGCGGAGGAAATGGCGCTGACGGACTTGTCACAATAAAAGATTGTTATGTAGAAAATAGCGATTGGTCTGCCATTTACATTAGTAAAACGGTACAAAGTTATGACTTAGTATTTACAGATTGTGTGTTTAAGAACGTTTCTGAAGATCCTATTATTTTTAACAATCCTATCTTTTTTGAAGTCACTAGTTACGATACACAAGTTCCACGTTTTGGCGGTGTTACTTTTACAGATTGTACAATAGATTACGATGCTGCGATTCCGTTTTTGTCAATTTTTGAGAATGCCGCAACAAGCGATGGATTGGGCAATGTAACTGGAAACTTTTTTGTTGTCAATCCAACTGATAGTGGATTTGAAACTGGGACAAATCCCGCGAATGTCGGAATTACATATCAGCACTACACCACGACTCCACTAAGCGATATTTCTATTACTACAAACCAAAACGAATATATGGAAGGAGCCGCAACACCAATTGCGTACACAATTTCTCGCGCTTCAAATTTTACGATACCTTTGGCTGTAAATACTGCACTTTCTGGTGAAGCTTTGTATGGAACTGATTATGATTTGCATCAAAATTTTACCATTTTAAAAGCTGGCGAAAGTCAAACTACCACTTCTTTTGGAATTGTAGATGATACTATCAACGAAAATACGGAGAGCGTATTGGTTACAATTTTAAATACTCCTTGCTACAACGTAACTGCAAATAACAGTGTGTCGTTGTCTATTTTGGATAATGAGATCTTGAGTTTGGAAGATTTTAATGCCGCAGATTTTACGATCTTTCCAAATCCGACATCAACGGAAGTTTTTATACAATTAGAAAAAGAAAACATAACGACACTCGCTGTTTTCATACATGACATGACCGGAAAAAAAGTGTTTTCTTCTCATGAAAATTCACGAATCAACGCTCAAAATACGATTCGCATTGATATTTCTGATTTAGCTTCTGGCATGTATCTAATTTCTGGAGAGAATGAAAAGCAACAGGTGTTTCAAAAGAAATTAATGGTGAATTGATATGTTGTCAAAAACTGATAATACCAATTTTACCCTAAAAAACAAAAACCTTGAACATACGTCCAAGGTTTTCCAAATGAAATTCAAGCAATACTGACATTACAACGTCAAATTGTTGTGAGTTAGTATATCACGTATGAAATATTTTTTATAAATACTTGAAATTCAAAGCTTAGCATAAAAAAAGCTCTAAACTTTCGTTCAACGCTTTTGTATGTATAAAAACCTCCTTAGGTTTTGACCAAAACTACAGGAGGTTTTACAAAAAAGCAGCGGAGGTTTTTGGTAAAACCTCCGCTGCTTTTTTTATAAACGTGCTTTTGTTACTTAAGCGTTGTTTTCTTTTTTGATT
>CAZHSA010000358.1:0-4116 GCA_964535135.1 uncultured Kordia sp. | reverse complement strand
TTGGGAATTAGGCATTAGTCAAGTGCTAAGAATCATTTTGGATTTAAGAACGTAAGTGATCTAAAAGCGAAGCGTTCTAAAAGTGCGATAGCACGATCTAAAAGCGAAGCGTTCTAAAAGCAAACCCGTATCTAACAACTATCCTGCACTCGACACAATATACTTCTTCGGCGTGGTTCCGTATTTCTTTTTAAACGCAGAAATAAAGTGACTTGCGGTACTGTATCCAACTTTATGTCCTACTTCATTTACGTTGTAACTTCCCGATTCTAGCAATTTTCGAGCGTATTCCATCTTATAATCAAACAAAAAGCTAAAAACTGAATCGCCATAAATTTGCTTAAAACCTTCTTTCAGTTTCTTAATATTCAAACCAACTTCATTTGCCAATTCTTGCAAGCTTGGTGGTTCGGCCATATTAGCAATGACAATATCTTTTGCACGACGAATTTTTAACACGTTCTCTTCATCCACCAAAAACGGACATTGCTCAATATCGGCATCTTCACTTCTATTAAAATACAAACTCAGCAACTCGTAGGCTTTTCCTTTTAGGTATAATTTTTTGATAGAATCGTGCATGTTGTTGTTCAACATTTGATTGAGCACAACTGCCATAATTGGCGTAATCTTTTTATTGTCGTAATACTTCTTGTCTTTCTTATCAGCATCTAAAAAGTGAATATAATTAGCTTCCGTAGAAAATAATGAGTGAAACTTTTTAATAGGAATCAACACAGAAATCAACCATGTTTTCGGGTTTACATCAACATTAATAGGCAAATCTGTTTGCGGATTGTACAGCAGCAAAGCATGTTCATCCAACACATCAAAAGAATACCTTCCGTTGTTAAAATTGAATTTGCATGCGCCTTTTATACAAAAGTGAAATTGTATAAAACTACTGTCAATTTCGCGGATAAGTTGTTGAGTATCATCACTATCATTTTGCAGCTTTATAATATAGAAGCCATCTTCGACCTGAGTCTCTTTAAAAGTCCTTTGAGCGTTATTTTTTTCCTCCATAAGTAGAAATACGTGTTTTTGCCTTATTTAGAATCATTCTATGCTAGATCGCCTAAAAAGCCTTATTTTGCAGTAAAATTACAACATTCCGTTTGTTTTTTATGATAAATATCATGAAAAAACTTGTAGCGTTATAAAAAGTCCTTTGAGCGTTATTTTTATTTCGCATTGAATGATACTTTTGTTACCGATTTTGAATCACTATGAAGCAATATAACATATCAAAACATAATTCTTTCTACTGTGTAGGCTTAAGCTATCAAAAAGCTGAAGCACATATCAGAGGAAAATTTAGTTTGACTGATACAGCGCAGGCTTCCATACTAGAAACCACAAAGGTTCAAAACATTGGAGACGGCGCACTGATCATTTCTACATGCAATCGAACTGAAATTTATGGTTTTGCTTCACATCCTTGCCAATTTATTAAATTACTTTGTGATTATTCTAACGGAACAGCGGAAGAATTTGAAAAAGTAGCGTATATCTACAAAAACAATGATGCTATCAATCACTTGTTTAAAGTAGGTAGCGGTTTGGATAGTCAAATCTTAGGTGACTTTGAAATCATTTCGCAATTGAAAAAAGGATTCAAAGCTTCTCAAAAAGTTGGATTGATCAATGGTTTTATGGAACGTTTGGTCAATTCGGTTATTACAGCAAGCAAGCGTATTAAAAACGAAACGGAGATTTCTTCGGGAGCCACTTCGGTTGCGTTTGCATCAGTGCAATACATATTGAGAAACATAGAAAACATATCTGAAAAAAATATTTTGCTTTTCGGAACTGGTAAAATTGGTCGAAATACCTGTGAAAATTTAGTAAAACACACTAAAAACAATCACATCACACTGATCAACAGAACCAAAAACAAAGCTGAAAAAATTGCTGGAAAGTTTAACCTTACGGTGAAAGATTACGAAGCACTTTCTGAAGAAATTCAAAAAACAGATGTGCTAATTGTTGCTACAGGCGCACAGCTACCAACGGTTTCCAAAGAAGATATCTTAACCAACAAAGAATTGCTCATTCTCGATTTATCCATTCCAGAAAATGTTTCTCGCAATGTAAAAGAGCTGGACAATGTAACGTTGGTTCATTTAGATGCGTTATCGCAAATTACTGATGAAACGTTGGAGCGCAGAAAAGCGGATGTTCCTAATGCGAAAATCATCATTTCAGAAGTAAAATCAGAATTCATCGCTTGGTTAGAAACACGCAAATTTGCGCCAACGATTAAAGCGTTAAAGCAAAAGTTGACAGCCATCAAAAATGCTGAATTGGACTTTCAACGTAAAAAACTCAATGATTTCGACGAATCACAAGCAGAAATCATCAGCAACAGAATCATTCAAAAAATAACTACACAATTCGCCAATCACCTCAAAGGTGACAGCACCACTTCAGAAGAAAGTGTAGCTTTAATACAAAAAGTATTTCAATTGGAAAACAACTCACTATGAGTAAACGCATCAGAATCGGGACTAGAGATAGTGAACTCGCATTGTGGCAAGCCAAAGTCGTACAAGAACAACTTGAATTTTTAGGGCATCAAACAGAACTCGTTCCTGTAAAAGCAACAGGCGATTTAGTGTTAGATAAACCACTCTACGAGCTCGGAATTACAGGAATTTTTACCCGAACACTTGATATTGCCATGCTCAATGGCGACATTGATATCGCAGTACATTCGTTAAAAGATGTTCCCACAATATTGCCAAAAGGTATTGTACAAGCGGCGGTTTTAAAACGTGGAAATGTACGTGACACGTTGGTTTTTAAGAAGAATGAAGAGTTTTTATCGCAACGCGACGCTGTAATTGCTACAGGAAGCTTACGCCGAAAAGCACAATGGCTTCACCGATATCCAACGCATACAATTGAAGATTTACGTGGAAATGTAAACACGCGTTTGCAAAAACTAGAAGATACGGAACACTGGAATGGCGCTATTTTCGCTGCCGCTGGATTGGGACGTATCGGATTACGCCCAGAAGATTCTGTAAATCTCGAATGGATGGTTCCAGCACCCGCACAAGGTGCCATTATGATTACAGCGCTAGAAGCGGACGAAGAAGTGCGTGCCATCTGTGCAGAAATCAATCATGAAGAAACGGAAATTTGCACTTCGATAGAACGTAAATTTCTAAATTTATTAGAAGGTGGCTGTACGGCTCCAATTGGTGCCATTGCCTACATAAAAGATGAAGTGGTAACACTTGAAGGTGTTTTATTGAGTACAGACGGAACGAAACGAATTTACGTAACACGTTACGAAAAACTAGGCGAACACCACGAGTTGGCAAAATACTGTTCAGATTTTATCATAGAACGCGGTGGAAAACGCTTGATGGATGAAATCAAGAATTCTGGTAAGCAAATTAATGTGTACTCTACCAAACTATTGACAGAAGCACAACGCCAACTTTTCAATGACGGAATTGTTACGGAAAGTAGCGATTTCATCAAAATCAGTTTGAACAGAATCAAGCCGCAAGTTGTTCGCAAACCGATTAAAAATGTGATCATTACCAGCAAAAATGCAGTAGAAGCTTTAGTTCAAAATTTTTCATCAGAAGAATTGCAGTTTACAAACATTTACTGTGTTGGACGAAGAACTAAAAAGCTCATTGAGCAAAAAATTGGTCCTGTCACCAAATCGGCGCGTAACTCAAAACTATTGGCTGACTATTTAGTAGAATACATTGAAGGCACTTCGGCTACGTATTTTTGCAGTGACATTCGCTTAGATGCATTGCCAAAAATTTTAGAAGAAAATCATATAGAAGTCACGGAAGTACATGCGTACAAAACCATGTTGGATGCTGAAAAATTGCAAGAAAACATTGAAGGTGTGATGTTTTACAGTCCATCCACTGTACAAAGTTATATTTCGGCGAACAAAGCCAAAGGTATTGCCTATTGCATTGGCGAAACTACAGCGACAGAAGCCAAACAACACTTTGAAGATGTCCGAGTTGCCAAAGTCCCAACGGTAGAAAGCGTGATTGAGTTGGTCAACTCGCACTATGCTCGTTAGCTGTTAGCTGTTAGCTGTTAGCTGTTAGCTGTTAGCTGTTAGCTGTTAGC
>CAZHSA010000357.1:0-4123 GCA_964535135.1 uncultured Kordia sp. | reverse complement strand
TGAACTCATGAATCTTCGATTTCCAAGGCTTCAAAAATTTTTAACGAAAAATCCCTGCTATACTGCGGAAAAGATCAAATTACTGCTATTCATGAGAAATCATCTAAAAAACGAATAGCATCAACTATTCATCGTTTCGGATATAGTATATATAATTCGTGCGGTTTTTATTCTTCGTATTTAGAAGGTGGAAGCTTCATAGCTTGTGGATATTCTTTCTTTCGGCTTGCTCGGTAATCTTCTTTGGCTTTTTTGAGTTGACCTAATTGCTCATAACAGTATCCGCGACTGTATTCTGCTTTTCCATCGACAAAAGCACGTGCTTTGATAACGCGTGAAAGATTTTTGATGGCAGCATCGTAGTTTTTGTTAATTAAATCTATGATGCCAATATTTTGAACCGATAGAAAGTCTCTTGGGTTGGTTGCTAAAATTTCTTCAAAAATAACTCTCGCTTTTCCGTATTGTTGCTTTACAAAAAAGTCATACGCTTCTTGATGTTTCGCTTTTACTTCATCTTTACTTAAATAAGATTTAAAGTTAAGCTTCCCAATAACTTCTTTTTTGGCATCCACCAATTTTTTACTGTAGGTATTGTATGCAATTCCAGTATCTAACACTTTTAACATTAAATCACTGTCTTTTGTAAACTCATACATGGTATTTGCCTTAGTTTCCCATTCGCTAAGGTCTCTTGGGTTGTATTTTGAGTATCTGTGCATAGCACTCAGTAAGCTTGCAGTATCTTTTCGTTTTGCATAAATCTTTTTCAGCATGTAATAGTTGGTCTTAAATGCTGGAAAAATATCAAAAACTTGTTCTGAATAGTATTGCGCACTATCCAAATTTTCTTTCACATTCAAATAGATTTCCGCTTTAAATGACTTTACTAACAAAGCATCTACGTTGTATGATTTTGATTTGTTCAAAATTTCCAACGCTTCATCATATTGTTTTGCTTTGATGGCATAATTTGCTAAAAACACATTGTTTACCGTTCCTACGTAGCTTAATTGTGGATAGTTTGTCCATTGTTCTTTGACGCTTTCAAAACTATTTTTAAGTTTCTGTTCACTAAATAAGGTTTTACCCATTAAATCAGTTCGAAGATTCCGCTGTAATTGATACGCGCTTAGTATTGCATAATTGGAAGCTGTACTAGCCAAACTGAATAAAAACAGTGCGCCAAATAGTGCAACTGATATTTTACTACTTTTTGGAGCAGTTTCCTTGCTTTTTCCCGTTCTCGCGAAAGCGATAATTAAACTCACCATTAAAATAAAGTAAAACTGAATCGGCGGTCGCTCTAGCGGGAAGTTTAAAAGTGCATCAAGCGTGTATGCGGTCGCTACTAATAAAATGGCGATATACATCCACTTGACTTCGTATGATTTTTCATTTCGTATCAAACCTATAAACCACCATAATGGCAGTACAAATAAAGCAACATATAGTAAAAACCCAAAGATTCCTGTTTCGGCTAGTTTTTCTAAAAAGTCATTATGCGTACGCCTTGGATTCGCAAACATTCCTTTGTTGTTATTGAAATTTTCATAATGCTCCTTTTTCCCAACAGCTTTGTAATTTCCATAGCCAACACCTAAAATAGGATTCTTTTTAAAGTTTCTAAAGGCTAATGCCCACAGCGAAAATCGTCCAGAACTTAGATTCGATTTCTTTTTTACTTTTATTGTATTAGCCGTTGTTATTTCTTTGTTTGCTCCTGCATTTTTTGCAAGACGTTGCCCTTTGTAAAAGTCAATGTTTTTAGGGTTTAGCATGTCATTCAAAGAATTCATGGAGCCATCTTCAATTTTATTCACATTTACCACTAATAAAATGACCAATAGTGGCACAATTCCCAGCATAATGGTTTCCTTTTTAAGCGAAACTGTAGCTTTCTTTTTGATGATTCCGAAGAGTAAAAAACCCCAAGTACAGAGAAATATAATGCTTAGCGAGAGCATTGCTGTTCGCGAACCGACTAAGAATAACGCCATCATCCCTAAAATCATAGAAATGATAGAAGTGTATTTCCAAAGTTTGGTAAAATATAAAAAGCCATAAATCAATAACGGTAATTGCACAACTATAAATGCGGTGTAAATATTTACACTAGAAAACCCGCTTCGAAGCCCATTTACAAACTCTAATGATCGACTAATACCTGAATTTCCATAGAAATAATTTACAGCACGCCAACCATAAAAACCTACCAATACGATAGAAACTTTACAGGCAAAAACAAAAAATGCCTTCGGATTCTTTCTCACGAAAGTGTACACACAAAAAAAGGCAACAATGATATTTACAAAACGTGATAATTGTACCAAACTTTCACTTGCGTTGATAGCCGTAATCATGGACAAACAACCTATTGCAAAAAAGCCTACGAGCGCGCCGAGATATATTTTTGCATTTTTTTGTAGCTGAAATGCTTGAAAAAAGTTGTTGTTTTTAAAGATAAAAATTAACGCAACGATATTAAGCACAGAAACATACAACCATTGCGGCGCATCATAATCCATAGCGTTGAACAAAGGCACAAAACAAGATATCATATACAACAAAAGAAAAATATGTGCAATGATCAATTGATTTGGAAGTTGTTTTGTTGCGGAAGCCGCGTTATTTTTAGGCTTATTTTTTGGCATTGCTTGGATTTTTACGTCAAGAAAAATACTAATTTTTACAGTGTAAGTCAACTACTTCGGGGAAAGTCCACGAAACATTCAGCCGAAACAACTAAACTATTTCGACGCAAGCGTCGGAGCATTAAAATCTCGATTATCGAGTCAAATGAATATCACCGACTATACTAACATTGCTAGGGAGACAAAATACGGGAAAAATCTTGAAATCTGTTCGAATGTTTTTTAAAAGAATTCAAGAAACCCGATTAAACGCATAAATACAACGTTGATTGCTGTTACAGTAACAACGTTTTTATTGTAAAAAGTGATGTAGGATTCTACGAATAGTTAGTATCTTTGTTACGTAAGAAAAAAGATCATGATAGAAAAAGAGCTAATGTTTGATGTAGAAAAAATTCGTAAAGATTTTCCAATTCTCACGAGAGAAGTAAATGGAAAACCATTAGTATATTTTGACAACGCCGCAACTTCACAAACGCCGCAGCAAGTGATTGATTGTATTGTGGATTATTATTCGCGCTACAATGCCAACATTCATCGTGGTGTACACACCTTGAGTCAAGAAGCTACAGATGCGTATGAAGAAGCACGTATTAAAATTCAGCAGCATTTCAACGCGGCAAAACCGTATGAAATGATCTTAACTTCCGGAACTACCGATAGTATTAACTTAGTTGCCAATGGTTTTGCTTCGCTCTTGCAAAAAGGAGATGAAATTATTGTGTCTGCTTTAGAACACCATTCTAACATTGTGCCATGGCAGATGCTGTGCGAACATGTAGGCGCGACGCTTAAAGTGATTCCAATGTTTGAAAGCGGGCAGCTAGACATGGAAACGTATACGTCTTTACTGAATGAAAAAACAAAATTGGTTTTCTGTAATCATGTTTCAAACGCATTAGGAGTTATCAATCCGATAGAATTTATTATTCAAAAAGCGCATGAAGTTGGTGCTGCGGTTTTAATTGACGGCGCACAAGCTTCTCCACACATCAAAGCTGATGTGCAAGCATTGGATGTAGACTTTTATGTAACTTCTGCACACAAAATATGTGGACCGACAGGCGTTGGCGTTTTATACGGAAAAGAAGCTTGGTTGAATAAGCTACCTCCATATCGCGGCGGCGGAGAAATGATTGATCAAGTAACGTTTGAAAAAACAACCTATGCAGGTTTGCCACATAAATTTGAAGCAGGAACACCAAATATATGTGGTGTCATTGCTTTTGGCGCTGCTTTGGACTATATGAATGCTATAGGTTTTGATGCCATTGCTGCATATGAAAACGAATTGTTGGAATATGCCACAGAAAAATTATTAGCTATTGGCGAGGTAACTATCTATGGTGAAGGTGCAAAAACGGCGGTTATTTCTTTTAATATAGACAACATTCATCCATACGATATTGGAACTATTGTAGACAAACTCGGAATTGCGGTACGAACAGGACATCACTGTGCACAACCGA
>CAZHSA010000356.1:0-4140 GCA_964535135.1 uncultured Kordia sp. | reverse complement strand
AATAAAAAGACAAAAATATAATTAGCGAAAAGACAGCAAAAAGTCACAAATCGTACATCAACAATCGTAAATCGAAAATGAACAAGCAATCATATAAAATAATCCTATCAGGAGGCGGAACAGGTGGACATATCTATCCTGCGATTGCGATTGCGAACGAATTAAAAAAACGCTATCCAGAATCGGAATTTCTATTTGTTGGCGCCAAAGACCGAATGGAAATGGAAAAAGTGCCACAAGCAGGGTATGAAATTGAAGGTTTGTGGATTTCAGGATTGGAACGAAAACTAACGCTCAAAAACATGATGTTTCCGTTCAAACTGATTAGTAGTTTGTGGGAATCGAGAAAAATTGTCAAAAAATTCAAGCCAGATGTAGTTATCGGTACAGGCGGATTTGCCAGTGGACCGTTGTTAAAAGTGGCTTCTGGGAAAAAAGTGCCAGCATTGATTCAAGAGCAGAATTCCTATGCAGGGAAAACAAACAAATGGTTGGCAAAGCAAGTACAAAAAATATGTGTAGCGTATGATCACATGGAGCGTTTCTTCCCGCAAGGGAAAATCATAAAAACAGGAAATCCTGTACGACAAGATTTATTAGAAATCACAAGTAAAAGGGTTGAAGCAACAGCCTTTTTTCAGCTAAAAGAAAACACAAAAACGGTATTAATCATTGGTGGAAGTTTGGGCGCACGGAGAATCAATCAGTTGATAGAAAAAGAACTAGACTTCTTCAAAGAACAAAACGTACAACTGATTTGGCAATGCGGAAAATTCTACTACGAGCAATACAAAACATACAACGAATTGGCACATGTGCAAGTGCATCAATTTGTCAATAAAATGGACTTGGCGTACGCTGCTGCAGATGTTATCATTTCGCGTGCAGGCGCAAGTTCGGTGTCAGAATTATGCATCGTTGGGAAACCTGTGATTTTTATTCCGTCACCAAATGTAGCAGAAGATCATCAAACAAAAAATGCGTTAGCGATCACAGAAAAAGAAGCTGGAATCTTACTTCGAGAACGTGAACTAGACGAACAGTTTGAAACAGTATTTGAAGCACTAATGCAGTCTGAAAAAAAACAAACGGAATTAGGCAATAAAATAAAACAATTAGCACTGCCAGATGCAACAGAACGCATCGTAGATGAAATAGAAAAATTATTAAATAAGTAAGGTTGAACTTGAAAAACATACATAACGTTTATTTTGTAGGCATTGGCGGCATCGGCATGTCTGCTTTGGCGCGCTATTTCAAGTTTAACAACAAAAATGTAGCAGGATACGATCGTGTCAAAACCGACATCACGGATGGTTTGGAAGCCTTGGGTATTCAAGTTTCTACCAAAGATGACGTTTCTCAAATTCCTGCAGCATATCGCAACAAAGAAAACACCATCATTGTCTATACGCCAGCAGTTCCAAATTCACATTCGGAATTGACCTATTTCCGCGAAAACGATTTTCGCATATACAAAAGAGCGGCAGTATTAGGATTAATTACAAGAGATACTTTTTGTTTAGGAGTGGCAGGAACGCATGGAAAAACCACAACATCAAGTATTCTGGGACATTTATTAGCGGAATCTGGTACGGATGTCACCGCTTTTTTAGGTGGAATTGCAGAAAATTACAATTCAAATTTAATCCTCAAAGGAAACGAAGTCACGGTTGTGGAAGCAGATGAGTTTGATCGTTCGTTTTTACAGCTTTCGCCTGATGTAGCTTGCATAACCTCAATGGATGCTGATCATTTAGATATCTATGGCGAAAAAGAAGCCTTGCAAGATTCGTTTGTAGATTTTACCAAATGCATCAAACCGAATGGGAAGCTATTTGTACAAGAAGATATTGTTTTGGATGGAATCACGTATGGATTCAAAAAAACATCAGACTATCATATAAAAAACATACACATACAACATGGAGCGTATGTGTTTGATATTGTAACGCCAAAAAAAATCATTGAAGACGTACAATTTCATTTGCCCGGACGACACAACTTGTTAAACGGTCTAGTAGCTTTCGCGATGGCGGATATCATAGGAACCCCAACCGACCGCCTCGCCAAAGCTTTGGGAACATTTTTAGGAGTAAAACGCAGATTTTCGTATCAAATAAAAACGGAAGATTTTGTGTTTATCGACGATTATGCGCATCATCCGACAGAACTCAATGCCTTGCATCAAGCAGTTCGTGAGATGTATCCTGGGAAAAAAGTAACGGCGATATTTCAACCGCACTTATTCAGCAGAACGAGAGATTTTGCCGATGAATTTGCAGAAAGTTTAGCGCAGTTTGACGAAGTGATTCTCTTAGAGATTTATCCCGCAAGGGAACAACCAATTACAGGAATTACCTCAAGTTGGTTACTAGATAAAATACAAAACGATCAAAAACAATTGATCGCTATAGAAAATTTAATCGATCATGTTGCTACCGTAAATACAGATGTTTTGTTAACGGTTGGCGCAGGCGATATAGGAGCAGCAGTAGAAAAAATTAAAAACAAATTGACAGTTGAAACGAACATTAAGAAATTTAAAAATTAATTCATGATGAAAAGATTTAAAATTCTTAATGAGAGAACGAAGTGGTTACACGCGTTCTCAATTTTATAATTAATATATAGTTTAGAATAACAAAATTTAAACGTGTGAAAATTAATTGGAATCTCATAAAAGGAATCATCATGGTCGCAATTTTGGCCTTTCTATATGCCTTTTCGGCGCATAGAAATGCGTCGCGTGTGATTGAAATTCCAGATGTAAAATTTCTCGAAAGAGAGCAAGATTTCATCACACGAGCGATGGTTAATAAATTGTTAATACAAAATAATGATAGTGTTACGAACATACGAAAAGAACAACTAGATTTGGATGTTCTAGAGGAACGTTTACGCGCGAACGAAATGATTCAAGATGCAGAAGTGTATCTGTCTGTAAATGGGACTCTTGGTGCTAAAATTAAACAGCGAACACCGATAGCACGTATCGCAACAAAAAACTCTTATTACGTCGATTCTGAAGGGAAAGCTATGCCTTTGTCTACAGTCTCTGCTGCTCGTGTTCCATTTGTGGAAGGAAAAGTAGATAAAAAAGAGTTAAAAAATATATATGTTCTAGCCAAATATATCCTTGAAGATGACTTCCTAAAAAAGAATGTCGTCTCCATTGTACAAAACGACACTAAAACATTCGATCTGAAGTTAAGAACGAATGATTTTGTCGTTCAACTTGGCAGTATAAAAAACATAGAGAAAAAGGTGAATAATTTGAAAGCGTTTTATAAAAAAGCAATGAAAGATAAAACGTTAAACGATTATGCGAAAGTTGATTTAAAATTTACCAATCAAGTAGTGTGCACCAAAAAATAAGTCATGGAAAACAATAACATCGCAGTAGGATTAGACATAGGAACCACAAAAATTGTGGCAATGATTGGGCGAGAAAATGAATACGGTAAGCTCGAAATTCTTGGAGTAGGAAAATCCAAGAGTCTCGGTGTGCATCGTGGTGTCGTAAATAATATTACACAAACCATTCAATCCATACAACAAGCTGTACAAGGCGCAGAAAGTGATTCTGATTCAAAAATCAGTGAAGTTGTAGTAGGAATTGCAGGGCAACACATTCGTAGTTTGCAACACAGCGATTACATTACGCGTAGCAATGCTGACGAGGTTATTAATGAAGCAGATATTGACTTATTGATCAATCAAGTATATAAATTGGTGATGTTGCCTGGCGAAGAAATTATTCATGTGCTTCCGCAAGAATATAAAGTTGACGGACAAGCCGAAATAAAAGAGCCTATAGGAATGTATGGCGGACGCTTAGAAGCAAATTTTCATGTAGTTGTGGGACAAGTTTCTTCTATCCGTAACATTGGTCGTTGTGTAAAAAGCTCTGGTTTAGATTTAGCAAATATCACATTAGAACCTTTAGCTTCTGCCAATGCCGTGTTAAGTCAGGAAGAAAAAGAAGCTGGTGTAGCTTTAATTGATATTGGTGGAGGAACCACAGATTTAGCCATTTTTAAGGACGGAATCATTCGCCATACGGCAGTCATTCCATTCGGAGGAAATGTCATCACAGAAGATATCAAGGAAGGTTGTTCCATTTTAGAAAAGCAAGCA
>CAZHSA010000355.1:0-4141 GCA_964535135.1 uncultured Kordia sp. | reverse complement strand
CGACCGATCTTTTTTTCAGGCTGATAATAGAATTCGAGCAATTTTTCTTTGGAAGCAATTTCTGGTGAAAAGCTCACAGGAAATTTATCGCTTCTCGATTTTATTTCGGCGATTTCTTCCCAAAGTGTATCTAAATCAAAATTATCAATATTCACTTCATCTACGTTAGAAGCGGTTGCAGGATACGAATGTGCCCAAATTTCATTGTGCATATCCGCAATGCGTTGTTCTGTAAAGTTAGAATGCATAAAACCGATTTGCTGCAGCGGATACTCTTTAAAAAAGTCTAAAAACTCCGTCAAATGCCCAATATTCCATTCGGTAATTACACAAAAAATACCAATCGTTGCGTTTGGATTGATAGCTAACACTTCTTCAATACCTTCTACGGCTTTTTGAAACGATTTTTTATGTCCACGGATTTCGTTGTGAATGTCTTGCGGACCGTCAAGCGAAATATATACATCGCTATCGGCGACAATTTTTGCTTTCTGTCGCAACGTCAATGCATTCGTCGTAATGGATGATTTTATACCTTTTTCTTTGGCATATTGTAATGAAGCTTCCAAATGCGGATACACTAACGGTTCTGTAAACGCATATCCTAATTTTGAAGTTGGATAATATTCCGCCATTTGATCAATGATTTTTTGAATCAATTCCAACGGCATGTTAATTGGATGTGTTCCCACGAGATTTTGCGCAAAATTTGTTTCCAAACTTTTCGTTCCTACATCGCACATTTTGCAATGCAAGTTACACACATTATTGACACCCAAAATAATCCATTCTGGCGCAAACATATATTTGTTTGGCAGTAACTTCTGATTGATTTTTTTAAAGGTGGCAACACTCATGATGGCTTCTTTTTCTACAAAGGTGTAAATCTACAAATCCAAATGTAAATTATATGCCCAAATTTACATTTTAAATGGAAAAAACACGACATCTATTTGGAGAAAGTCTAAATAACCTAGAGTTGTTGAAGTTTTATAAAGGTTTTTAAAACAATCTGTTCAAAACTGTTCAAAGCGAACTCTGTAATTAATTGGCTTACTATTTTTCTGAACGCAATATTTTCTCCATTTTCCGACCTTTCGCCAATTCGTCTATCAACTTGTCTAAATAACGTACTTGTCGTGTGAGTTCGTTGTCAATTTCTTCAATGCGATAACCGCAAATTACGCCTTTGATTAAATGTGCATTTGGGTTGAGGTTTGCTGCTTCAAAAAAGTCTTTAAATGTGGCTTGATTTCCTATAAATTCTTGCAGTTGCGCTTCGTCAAAACCCGTAAGCCATGTCATCACTTGATGTAATTCTGCAACAGTTCTGCCTTTTTTCTCCACTTTAGTTACATAATGCGGATATACAGAACTAAACTTCATATTGGCAACGCGTTCGTTGTGTTCAGGTGTAACTTTCATTGTGTGTTATTTAGGTGTAGCCTAAAACTACAATAATCTTACAAAACATCAAAACGAGAGTAGCTTAGGACTATTTTTTTTGGTTTTTGACACATTCTTTTCACAGAGAATGTATATTTGTTTTTAGCACACCAACCATCAAAACATTATTTTGTTGAAAAAGCGACTTTTCAAATCACTCAAAAATCTGATTATCATTTTCGGAATTACTTTTGTATTGCTCGAAATTGTACTCGCGATTTATATTCGTGCTGCGGAAATTAAGATTGAGTTGCCAACCTACACGTTTCAAAACACACATAATTTTTGGTTTGATTTGGATGAAAATTTCGGAACACTGCATTTACCAAATGATGAATATCGACAGAAAAAATATTGCTTTGATGTTACCTACGAAACCAATTCCAAAGGCTTCCGTGATGCAGAGCGTGAACTGCAAAGTACTGATCAGCGCGTTATCACTTTAGGCGATTCGTTTACGGAAGGAATTGGGGTGAATATGGAAGATCGCTTGACAAATCTGCTGGAAAGCAACACAAAAATACCACATTTAAACTTTGGTTTGGCAGGAAATTTTGGACCTACACAATATTGGATGTTGTACAAAACACACGCGCAACAGTACAGTCATGATGCTGTTTTAGTGGGTATTTTACCATCGAATGACTTTATTGACGATGATTACGAAATTGCGTTAAAAGTAGGTGGCGATCGTTATCGTCCGTTTCTAAAAGGAAACTATCCAACGTATGAAGTTGTATATCACACCAAAAATATAGAAGACTCCAAAGCACGTCCAAAAAAGCCACATTTTATTCACAAACTGCTCAAAAATTTCACCTATTCATACAATATGTATTACTATTTGCGTTCGCGCCGAACGGTGAGTGAAATTCCGAAAGATCAATTGTTGGAAGCGTCAAAAGTACCAAGTTATTTCAACTTTTCTTCAACCCAATTTGGACGTTTGCGGTATACTTTAGAAGCCATTAAAGAATTGGCGGGCAATCGTCCTGTGATGGTGTATAGCATTCCTATTGAACGAGAAATTAAAGCGTATCGCGAGCATAAAAAAAATCCGTTGGGTAAAGATTTAACGTCATTGTGCGAAGTGCTGCAAATAGAATATTTGGACTTATTACCTAAAACCGATCGTTTTACCGAAGCCGAATATCAAGACTTATTTTTGTCTTGTGACGGACATTGGAGCGAAGCGGGAAATGCCTTTGCTAAGCAAGAAATTGAATCGTTTTTTAGTTATTACAAAAAGTGATGGCATTCTTTCAAAAATACCAAGACTATATCGGACTGCTTTTATTGTGGTTGTTGCTTATTGTCATCATCAATCCGATGGGCGATTTTCCATTGAATGACGATTGGTGTTATGGGAAATCTGTCAAAACGTTATATGAAGAAGGTTACTTAAAACTCTACAATTGGGGAGAAATGACGCTGGTCGGGCATGTATATTGGGGTTATTTCTTTACTGAGATTTTTGGGTTTTCCTTTACCGTGTTGCGCTGGTCAACCTTAGTATTAGGATTTGCTACCATCATTGGAATCTACGAACTGTTTAAATTGGCAAATTTATCCCGTTGGGCACTATTGATCGGTGTTTTTTTATGTGTGATGAATCCGATCTTTTTATCCTTGTCGTTTTCGTTTATGACCGATGTGCCTTTTTATTGTGTCACCATTTGGACATTTTATTTCTTTGCAAAAGCACTCAAAACTGATAATTGGAAACCGATACTTTGGGCAATTTTCTTTTGCTATTGGGCATTTCTCATTCGGCAATTGGCATGGGTTTTTCCACTCGTTTGGATGCTAACAGTGTTGTTGATAAAGCAGCGAAATTGGAAGAATCTATTGAAAGCAATTGCACCTTTATTAGCTGTGATTGTGTTTTCGTTGGTGTTTTCATACATCATGGAATCGAATGATTTGCTGCAAGAACGCTACAATACAAAATTTGGGTTGCTCATCGAAAACATCAAAGGACTTCGAAAAGGGTTATTGGTGATCATTTTCTCGTTTTTCTTTGAAAGCTTAGCGTACCTCGGATTTTTGATGTTGCCACTACATGTTTTTTATATCAGTCGGTACAAGTTTAAAGGCTACAAAATTTGGGCACTCTTGTGGACAGCGGGAATTACTGCGTATTTGATGCGACTCGGAAAGGTATTGCCAAGTTTGGATAATATTTGGATTGATTTTGGCGTTGGACCAACTACCTTGTACGATCATGCAGGAAACTTTACCCAAAGTCCTGATCCGACCGCGCCGTATTGGTTTTGGCAAACCGTGACGTGTATCGGCATTTTTTCCAGTGTGGCACTTATTTTTCACATTCGTGCGATGGTGATTTCGGTATTTCAAAAGCAAAAAGTGGATTCGTTAGTCGTATTGTCGTTTGTGTTTTTCGTTGTGTATTTAACACCATTCTTGATTGTTGGTGTGTATGACAGATATTTATTGCCATTATTTCCCATCGCGATTGTCTTTTTAGGTGTGAATTCGCCCAAAGTTCCGACAAAGATGTTTCAATATTGCACCTACGCATTCTTAGGATTGCTCACTTGGTTTTCCGTTTGTGCGGTTCACGATCATTTATCTTGGAATCGCGTGCGTTGGCAAGCGTTAAACGAACTGACGGAAACTATTCCAAAAAATCAAATACAAGGCGGTGTAGAATACGTAACCTGGCATTTCTTTT
>CAZHSA010000354.1:0-4153 GCA_964535135.1 uncultured Kordia sp. | reverse complement strand
TTAAAAGTAACACCTGTACTTTGTGGTACAAATCGGCAAACACCTCCAACACATATCAATCCACCACGTTGTCTTCCGTAGTTTACAGCAAAACGCGTAGCGCCTCTGGCATAACTACCTCCAACATTGTAATAATGAATTTGTTCATCTTCGTCATCGTTTCCGTAATTGTAAATATCGTTTACATAAAATGATAATCTTGGGTTTACATTAAATTCTAAGGTAGCTCCAGCCCAGTTTTTGTTGTCGTCTGGTGTCCACAAGTGTTGCAATTCAGCACGAATTGATCTTTTAGAGTTGATTCTATAAGTGGTTTCTACTACACCAATATTAGAGTTTACTACACCAATTTTATCTACGATATAACGTTCGTTGTAATATTGATTTACATAGTAAAATATACTTTGCCACTTACGATTCCATTTTTTACGAACTTCTAAACTATACTCAGAAAAATACTTTTCACCAAAACCAAAATAATCGATGTTGGCTTGTCGATCGGTAAAATTAAAATCTCCTCGTAATCCAGCCCAATAGGCAGCATTTACTGCGATTTTTGTCCCGTATTTTCCTCCAAGTGGCGTTCCTTTTTTAAAGTTGTAAAAAATATCAATCTGTCCTCCAATTTCACCAAATTTTAATAAAGATGGATCTGGAACTGAAATAGTAGGTTGCGCTTGATACACGTATATATTTGTCAATAAATAATCGTGTTGTTTGGTCAATCCTGGTAAATAATTCATGATATTTTCATTGAATACATTTCCAGAAGCTTCTCTTTCCGAAAAGAAACTCATGTTTTCCAACCTTCTGAGTGTTGCATCAATTCCTAATCCTTTTTGAGAATATCCGAAGTTTATTAAAAGACCGTTTCCTGGTTCTACAAAATTTTCTATATATCGTTGTGTATTTACAACGGCATCTTTACTTTTAGTAAGATATTCTATTCCAGAATAAAATGAGTTTCCTGAATAATCAAGTCGTACAGAAAAAGTATTCGTCATTTCATCAAAGCCAGTATTTTGAAATTGTTCAGGAATATCTTCTTTTCTCCCAACGTAACTAAATCCCGCTGCGAATGTTGAAGTTTCTAAATTGAGTACTTTTGTAAGGTCGATTTCAGAATTAAATCCAAAAATTTCACCTTCAGACACTTCAAAACCATCTCGTTGTCTTGCATACATTCCTGTAAATGATAGTGAGTTCGATGGTTCGTATTTTACACGCCCACCTCTAAACGAGTTATTGATCCCTAGTGGTCTGTTTTCCCATCCACGTAAAATAAGTCCGCTTCCAAACTGCTCATAAAAATAACCTGCAGTTATTTCCAGTTTTTTAGTTTTATACATTGCATAATATTGTGCAATACCAGAATCATCTAATTTTGGAGAATAGTTTAGTAAAGGCATTGGCGCATACGATTCTACTTGAATCCCTGCAAACCAGTTTCCGTAATTATAGTCTAATTTTAGATAATTATTAGAGCGTACGTGTTCGTCTTCGGCAAATTTTCCAAGACCAGTATCATCATTATACCATTGCACGATAGATTCAAATCCTCCAGTAAGTGTTCCCCAATCTTTTTTATCTTCATCTTCTGTATTTTGTGCAAATCCTACAGCACATATCAATACAAAAGACAAGCATAATAATTTCTTCATGTAAGTTAAAGTTAGTTAGTTTAGTGTTAGGTTGATGTGTAAATAGTGGTGTTATTTGGCGTTTTTCTTTACTACATCATATAATTGATCTTCTGCACCAGGAAAGTAGCCTGTATGGCGAAATACAATTTTTCCATCCTTAATTACAATCACATGTGGAATCGTAGTAATGTTTAATGCACGTTGTAAATCTTGATTTTCATCTAAGAGAATTTTATATTCCCAACCTTTACCATTAATTAGAGGTTTTATTCTTTTTTTCGTTCTAGCATCATCAGTAGCAATTGCAATCAATTCAACATTGGTTTCTTCTTGCCAATCTTCATACACATCATGAATGTTAGTTAGTTCATTGATACAAGGTACACACCAGGTTGCCCAAAAGGTCAAAATTTTCACACCTTTTTCTTTGGTGATTTCATCCATGTTCAATGAGCTACCATCTAAATTTTTAACCGTGATATTGGGTATTTTTTTTTGCGCATTTGCTTGTAGTGTAAACATTAAGAATACAGCAACAATACTCATAATTGACTTCATATTTTTTAGTTTAATAGTGAGAATGCTGTAAATATATAAAAGCTAGCGTTAAAAAAGCAAGAAAAACAAAATAAATCATTTTTAGCATTTTCTCCATATTCTCTATATAAATTATAGGTTATTTGTTTGATTAACTGTTTATTAGATTTTTCTTTTTTTTAACAAAAATTTAATATAAATTAGACGCCTATTTATACCATAAACCAAACTTTATAAACAAAAAAAGTCTTATGAAAACAAAAAACATTTTTCAATGCCTACTTGTAGTAGCAGCACTATTTGTGTACTCATGTAGTAGCGATTCTGATGGAGATTCAGGAGATGGAGGTTCTGGAGGAACATCAGGACTGACTTCAATTACAGTAACTGCGAGCCAACTTTCGTTCGAAATTGGTGATTCTGTAACCTTTACAGTAACAGGAAATGATGGTTCTAATGTAACATCTGACGCCACTATTTTGGTTAACAATAGTTCTATTCAAGGAAATCAATATGAGCCAACTGCAACAGGAGGTTATCAAATAAAAGCTACGTTTGACGGATTGACCAGTGATATAATTAATATTGAGGTAACTCCTCCAGTAATTATTGCATTGCGTGTAGAATCTTCTACTGATAATATGAAAGTAGGAGATACAGCTGATTTTACTGTTTTTGGAACCAATGCTTTAAATGATGAGTATGATGTTACAAATAGCGCTATGGTTTCTGTTGATGGAACGGCTATAGAAGGAAACAGATTTATGGCAACTAGTATGGGAACACTTTCAGCAACTGCTGCAATTGGAGAAGTCATGTCTGATGCTGTTTCAGTAACTGTAGGTGAAGAAACGGCACCAGGAACATTTCAAAAAACAGTTAATATTATAGATGCAACTGGAACATGGTGTCAATTTTGCCCTAGAGTCTCTTACGGAATTGAATTAGTTGAAGATGCTACAGATGACGCATATATTATTGCTGCGCACAGTGGTGGAGGCGATGTAATGGAAAACGCTGCTAGTATCGCTTTAGTGAACCAAATTAATCCAGGAGGAAGTTTCCCAACAGCTGTACTTAATGGTAATATTGACTGGGCATTCCCAGAGCCAGACAATGTTGCTCAAGTTACTAACTTAGCTACAGGAACAACATCTAGAGGGTTATCTGTAAACTCAATAGTAGATGGAGATAACTTAAAAGTATATGTAAGTGCAGCTTTTGCAGAAAGTATGCCAGGTGCTAAATTAGCTGTATATATTCTTGAAAGTGGAATTGATGCTCCTCAAATAAACGGTACAAGTTATTATGGAGGTGTTAATCCACTTACAGAAGCAGAAGGTTTCACACACAATCATACACTAAGAAGTTCAATTACAGCTGTACTTGGAGATGCTATTCCTGCAGGAAATACTGGAGCAGGTCAAAAGTATACACAGGTATTTGACGTTGCTATCCCTAGTACTATTGGTGACCGAAATGAGATGTCTGTTGTAGCAATGATCATTGGTAACAACTTTGAGATTGTAGCATCTAAAGGTGATTATGTAGGAATAGACAAAGACTTTGACTAATATATCAATTATAATTAGCTAGAATTAGCATATTCTTTATACAAAAGCAACTCTTCGGAGTTGCTTTTTTTATTTAGATGGCTGAGCATTCGTTAATTATGGTAAAACCGTAGAGAAATTTGTGAGTTATTAGTTACATTTAGTTGTTATTAACCATTAAACTTTGACCTCATGAAAAAAAAATCATTAAAAAAAATCAGCCTAAACAGAAAAGTAGTTTCAAGTTTTAAAATACAAGAATTAAAAGGAGGAGCGCTTAGTGATTTATGGCATCAAGATGGAGATGGATTCTGGGTATGCTGTACTTTTTTTGGACCATGTTAAATCTGTGAACTGATTTTAATCATAAATAACAATAGCATAAAGAAAGAAAAGCCATTTCAATGAATTTTGAAATGG
>CAZHSA010000353.1:0-4176 GCA_964535135.1 uncultured Kordia sp. | reverse complement strand
GAACATCTGTAGACGTTTCAGGAATGGAATTTTTACACTTAGACGTTTGGACAGCGGATGTAGTAACGGATGTAGAAGTATCGCTCATCAACAATCCAGCTGGCGCTTCTGAAGCACCTGTAACGCGTCCACTCACGGCAGATTCATGGACAACGATTGAAATTCCAATTTCAGAATATGTAGATCAAGGATTATCTGTAAATGAAATCTTCCAGTTAAAATTTGTGGGAACACCATGGGCAGCAGGAACGGTATTCATTGATAATATATATTTCTACAAAGAACCATCACAAGCACCAACGATTGCAGGAACATGGAAAGTAGCTCCTGTAGCAGGATCGTTAGCTGTGGGACCAACACCAGGTTCAGGCGATTGGTTCTCTATCAGTGATGCACAAGTTGCAGAAAGAGCATGTTACTATGACGATACATATGTATTTGGAACAGATGGTTCATTCAGCAATGTTTTAGGAGCTGATACTTGGATTGAAGGTTGGCAAAGTGGAAGTGGAGATGCTTGTGGCGCACCAATTGCACCGCATGACGGATCTGCAGCAGCAACATATACATACAATGATACAGCAGGAACACTCACCGTAAATGGAACAGGAGCATACATTGCGTTGCCGAAAGCAACAAACACAGGAGAACTTTCAAGTCCTGGAGCCGCACCAAGTTCTATTACATATAATGTTACGCTTGAAGATATCAATAACATGACTGTAGAAATAGAAGCAGGAGCAGGAGTATTCTGGACGTTTAAGTTAGTACGTGAAGGCGATGCGCCAAGTTCACCATTAGCAGGCGCATGGAGTGTAGCTCCAGAAGCAGGATCGTTAGCAGTAGGACCAACACCAGGTTCAGGTGATTGGTTTGCTATCAGTGATGCACAAGTTGCAGAAAGAGCATGTTTCTATGATGATACGTATGTATTTGGAAACGACGGATCATTTACGAATGTCTTAGGAGCAGACACTTGGATTGAAGGTTGGCAAAGTGGAAGTGGAGATGCTTGTGGAGCGCCAATTGCACCACACGACGGAACACCAGGAACATTTGTCTATGACGATACCGCAGGAACAATTACAATCAACGGAACAGGATCGTATTTAGGAATCCCTAAAGCAGTAAATACGGGAGAACTTTCAAATCCTATAGATGCACCAAGTTCCATTACATATGATGTAACTTTTATTGATGATAACACCATTACAGTACAAATAGAAGCTGGTGCAGGTGTGTTTTGGACATACAAGCTAATCAAAAATTAATATAGAAAAAGATGAAAAAACTAAAATATATATTCGCGTCGCTTCTTGCAGTCATGCTACTTACAGTAGGCTGTGAAGATGAAGCAACTGTAGGCGATTTACTCACACCTACCAACTTGCAAGTAACGGCAAACATTGTGGGACAAGATGCAACAAACCCTAATGGAGACGGAAGTGGTGTTGTTACTTTTAGCGCTACTGCAAATGATGCCATTACCTATCGCTTTATTTACGAAGCCAATCAGCAAACAGCAGCTACAGGAACTGCTTCGTTCATATTTTCTGAATTAGGAATCAATACCTATACAGTCACTGTGATTGCGTATGGTACAGGAGGAAACTCAACATCAACTACCATTACAGTAGATGTATTGGCAACATATGCGCCACCAGCAGAATTATTAGAAAAATTAGTAGGCGATGGTTCCAGAACATGGAGAGTCAAATCAGAACAGGCTGGACACTTTGGTTTAGGCCCTGTTGGAGGAACGGTTCCGACGGAATGGTATGGTGCACAACCTGATGAAAAAGCAACTGTAGGAATGTATGATGATAGATACATTTTTAATGCAGATGGAACCTTTACGTTTATCACAAATAATGATAATGACGAAGGCGGAACAGATACCTCAGGAACGGTATTTGGACGTGTAAATCTTATTGATGATTTGGGAAGTTCAGGAGGAGAAATCAACGGAGCAGATGTTGAAAATCTTCCATTCAACGATTTCGAAGAAAGCTGGGCACTCATTGCGCCAGGAGGTGTTGAAACCATAGCACTTACAGGAAATGCTTTTATAGGATACTATACAGGAGGTTCGCACACGTATGAAATCTTTGATCGTTCTGTGCCAAATGAACTAATAGTGAGAACTACAGATGCTAATAATGAATTTGATTGGTGGTTTATCATCACTTCAGCAGAACCATCTGTAAATACAGGATTCATTACACAATATAACAATCTTGTTTGGGAAGATGATTTTGATGTAGACGGAGCGCCAAGTGCTGCCAACTGGACATACGATCTAGGTGATGGCGGATGGGGAAATGGTGAAGCACAAAACTACACAAACGATGCAAGTAATGTCATTGTTGAAGGTGGAATGCTTAAAATCAACGCTGTTAAAGAAACTGACGGATCGTACACATCTGCACGATTAAAATCTGAAAACCTTTATGAATTTACCTATGGTAGAATAGAAGTAAGAGCGAAACTACCAGCTTCACAAGGAACATGGCCAGCAATTTGGATGCTTGGCGCAAATTTTGACACCGTTGGATGGCCAGTGTGTGGTGAAATTGACATCATGGAGCAAAAAGGACAAGATAAAAATACAGTACTAGGGACTGTGCATCATCCAGGAGTTTCGCCAGGAGCTGGTGATAGTGCTACAACAGCATTACCAACATCTACGACAGAATTTCATAACTACACAGTAGAATGGACAGATACAACCATCACATTTTTAGTAGATGATTTTGTATTTCACACAGTAACCAATGATGTTACATTACCGTTTAATGACGATTTCTTCTTAATACTAAATGTTGCCATGGGCGGAACATTAGGAGGTGATATTGATCCAGCATTCACTCAAGATACTATGGAAATTGATTATGTAAGAGTATATCAATAATAAATAAAAATGTATTTGGATACAGCTATACAACCAAGCTTGCAAAATGTTTGTTCTTTTCAAATTTGAAAAAGAACAAACATTGCAAGAAGAATAGGAAATATTCAGTATATAGTTAGTAACAAATAAAGGTCGTTTTCCTAAAAATTAAGATGCTAATTCATCAAATTAATAAAATTTTTATCTGTAAAATACGAATTCCATAAAACGACATCGTTTTCGGTTTTATTATCAAAATTGACATAAAAAGGACAAAAGTCGATAAAATGATGAAAAAGTATATGCAAAAGGCTATACAAACACTACAACATTACTACAACATACTATAAAAAGCGTGTATGCAAACTGTTAAAATCTCAAAATATATAAACGCTAATAGTATTGTGAATCCTATAAAAACAGAGGGTTTAAATTGTTAAAATGTCAATTTTAACATTATTTTTTTGCGATGTATGTTTTTTGTTGTGGTTTATATTTAAGATTTCGCAATAATAATATATAGTTTTAGTAACAATCAAATTAGAAGCAGTAAAATGCTTTTAAACAAACCAATCAAATTAAATAAACAATGAAATGAGCTAAAATGTTTTTGTAAAGCACACAGAATAAATTTTAGCGAATTCCATCTGAAGAAATTAACAAACTAAAAACAAACAGATGAAAAAAACCTTTCTAACTTTAGCACTGATTTTTTTAACGACATCTATGTTTTCTCAAGTAGACAAAATTTCTGTTGAGAAATCGGATCAAGGAATGAAATTAGTAGTTAACGGAAAAGATTTTATGATCAATGGTATGAACTGGGATTACGTACCAATTGGTTCTACGATTACCGATCCTGGAATCTGGAACAGATCTGACGATGTTATCATGTCTGCAATTGATGCTGAAATGATGTTACTAAAAAACATGGGTGTAAACGTAATAAGAACGTACAACCTAAAACCTAAGTGGATACAGTATATCTACGAAAACTATGGTATCTATACCATGCTCAACATTACGTTTGGAGCGTATGGACTTACCATTAATGGTGCTTGGACACCACAAACGGACTATTCAGATCCAGCAACTAGAGAAGTATTAATGAAAGAAGCCATTGACATGGCAAATACTTACAAAAATACGCCAGGGTTGCTAATTTACATGATAGGAAATGAAAACAACTATCACTTATCATGGACAGGTGCCGAAACGGAAGCAATTCCGATTGAAGGTATTGATTCAAACAAAATAAAAGCAGCAAGAGCTTTATACAAAGCATT
>CAZHSA010000352.1:0-4185 GCA_964535135.1 uncultured Kordia sp. | reverse complement strand
GAGATTGTTTTTTTGTTCAATTCTAATGATGTAATACTTTTCTTTTTCATAATTTAATAGTTATACGTTATAAATGATTTTAAAAAAATAAATAGATAATCACTGTTATCTTTAATGTTCGTCTGCTATATAGTCAGTAACCGCATTTGCTACAGTCATTACATAATATCCACACATGACGCTAAACCAACTTCCTGCCTTCACTTTTGAAGTTTTTAAGGTAGAAACGGTCTTTTTGTTCAATTCTAATGATTTGATAGTTCTTTTTTTCATAATTAATGTTTTTATACAATTTTTCTGTTTTAGAGAATGCTTTACAAGTGCAATTGCTTATTAATAGTCATTATCTAAATAGTCAACCAATGCATCAGCTGCAGCTGCAGTGGCATATCCAACAGTTGCTACGTATGCTGACCAAGGAAAATAAAATCCTCCTTGTACTTCAGAAGCTTCCATGGTAGAAATTGTTTTTTTGTTTAATTCTAACGATTTGATGGTTCTTTTTTTCATGATTTATTAATTTGATGGGCTAATTAAATACATTATATAAAGTACAGAATTTTCATGCTTAGAAAAGTGCCAAAAAGCAAGTCAAAAATTAACCTTTCCATAGCAATAAGAAGACTCGTGTACATTTCTACATGAATAATAGGTCTAAAAACTGTTCGTGAATTCATGATAAAGGCAGCTAGCGAGAGTTTCCTTTGAGAAAAGTAGAAATAAAAAAAACTTGTATCGTACACTCAGTAACATAAAAATGTCAATATTGAAATCTAAGTACCTAAGAATAAGAAAGCCATAAAAAAATCCCAAAACAATTCATATTTCAATAATTCTAATCAACTATAACGTTATCGTTAATAAGTCAAGGTTTTAAAGCTTTTAAATCTCTAAAGTTTTCCGTTTTTTTACGTATTATTCGAAAAATTGCAAAATGATTGTAAATACTGAATTAGAAAACAAAGGGAATTTATTTCCTTCCAAAATTATAAACTTCAGCAAAGATGTTGACACGTTATACTTTACGTCAGACAATGATGTAGTGATGCAAATGCGTATTGTGCGCGACAGTGTCTTGCGTTTTAGATATACCACAACTGGAACTTTTGAAAATGATTTCTCCTATGCCATCACAAAATATGCAAGTACAGGATACAATCATTTAGAAATTGAAGAAGATGACGAAAAATACATCGTTACCACCTCAAAGCTAATCTGTCACATTGCCAAGGCAAACATGCGAGTGAAGCTATATGATGTAAAAGACAATACGTTGATCAATGAAGATGAATTAGGTTTTCATTGGGAAGAAAGCTACGAATACGGTGGAAACATCGTAAAGATGAGTAAAACGGTTAACGAGCGTGAAAGTTACTTCGGACTTGGAGACAAGCCAGAACACTTAAACCTAAAAGGAAAACGTTTCCAAAATTGGGTAACTGATTCATATGCGTACGGTAGAAATACCGATCCTATTTACAAAGCCATTCCGTTCTACACAGGATTGCATCACAACAAAGCCTACGGAATCTTTTTTGACAATACATTTAGAAGTTATTTTGACTTTGCACACGAACGCAGAAACGTGACAAGTTTTTGGGCGCAAGGCGGCGAAATGAACTATTACTTCATCTACGGACCGCAAATGCAAGATGTTGTAGAAAATTATACGGACTTAACAGGAAAGCCACATCAATTGCCACCATTATGGGCATTGGGCTATCATCAATGTAAATGGAGTTATTATCCAGAAAGCAATGTAAAAGAAATCACGAAGAAATTTAGAGACTTAAAAATTCCGTGTGACGCCATCTATTTAGATATTGATTATATGGATGGTTTCCGTTGTTTTACGTGGAATAAAGAACACTTTCCTGATCCAAAGCGAATGGTAAAAGAACTCGCTGCAGATGGTTTTAAAACCGTTGCGATTATTGATCCAGGAATTAAAATAGACAAAGAATATAGCGTTTTTAAAGAAGCACTCGATAAAGATTATTTCTGTAAACGTGCCGATGGTCCGTACATGAAAGGAAAAGTATGGCCAGGAGAATGTTATTTTCCCGACTTTACACGTCCCGAAGTACGCGATTGGTGGTCAGGCTTATTCAAAGAATTGATTGAAGACATCGGAATTAAAGGTGTTTGGAACGACATGAACGAACCTGCAGTAATGGAAGTGCCAAACAAAACATTTCCAGATGATGTACGTCACGATTATGATGGAAACCCTTGTAGTCACCGAAAAGCACACAACATATACGGAATGCAAATGGCACGCGCCACGTATCAAGGGTTAAAGAAATTTAACTATCCTAAACGTCCGTTTGTAATTACACGTTCGGCATATTCAGGAACGCAACGTTATACCTCATCTTGGACAGGTGACAATGTGGCAACTTGGGAACATTTGTGGATTGCCAATGTACAAGCACAACGCATGGCGATGTCTGGTTTTTCTTTTGTGGGAAGTGATATTGGTGGATTTGCCGAACAACCACAAGGAGAATTATTCACACGTTGGATTCAATTAGGAATCTTTCATCCGTTTTGTAGAGTGCATTCTTCGGGAGACCATGGCGATCAAGAACCGTGGGCTTTTGATGAAGACGTAACAGATGTTGTACGTAAATTTGTGGAATTGCGTTATCAATTATTACCATATTTATACACAGCATTTTGGAACTTGGTGGATCATGGAACGCCCTTATTAAAATCGCTCGTGATGTTTGATCAAGAAGATCATCAAACGCATTACCGTACGGATGAATTTGTTTTTGGAGATCAAATATTAGTGTGTCCAATTCAAGAGCCTAACAGTAAAGGGCGTAGAATGTACATTCCACGTGGTGAATGGTATAACTTCTGGACAGACGAATTAGTAGAAGGAGGAAAAGAAAAATGGGTTGATGCTGAAATTGATAGCATGCCAATCTTTGTAAAAGCAGGTGCTGTAATTCCGAAATATCCTGTTCAACAATACGTTGGAGAAAAGAAAATAGATGAGGTAACCTTAGATATTTACTACAGTGAAGGAAAAGAACGATCACAACTATTTGATGATGCGCATGATGGGTACGATTATACAAAAGGGCGTTACAGTTTAAGAACTTTCAAAACTACTGGAAAGCCTAAAGAATTGATCATTCAGCAGCATAAAGAAGGAAAATACATTACCGAATATGAAAACTTCAAGTTGAACATTCACGGATTGCCATTCAAAGTCAAAGAATTCCAATTAGATAATGTGACCATTCCTTTATCAAAAGTGAAAAAAGACAAAAATGGAGCTTTTGTAGTTGACAAAAACTTCTCTGAAATTCATATTATCGGATAAACTGTGAGTTGTCATTTCTACATGTCACATTGAGCGCAGTAGAGACATTTTTAAAAGAAAAATTCATATAAAGTAAAATTAGAGTCAGAACATCAGCGTTTTGGCTCTTTTTTTAAAGCTTAAATCTGACGTTTGGTGAAGATTATTTAGTTTGTCATTCCTGCGCAGGCAGGAATCCATAATGCTTCAAAGTAGATTCCGCACTAAATGCGGAATGACAAGCAAGAACCAAAAAAAACTTTCAACGTTATATAAAATTCAGATAATTGTTAGCACTCACTTGTTACTACATCAACATTATCTGGATCAGTAAGTGGTCCGTGTTTGAGTTTAAAACTCGAACACTACAACAAAAACGCTTCAATCTTCTCAATCACTTCCTGATTTCCTAAAATCCTACGATGTCCCAAACCTTCCGTAATGTGAATACTGCCTTTTGGAAGTGCTTTATGAATAGCATGTGCGCATTTTACAGCGACATCTCCATCATTTTCATCATGAATTACCAAGGTCGGAATCGTAACTTTTTTTGCAACATAACTGGCAGAAACGTCATTAATATCACTTCCGTAGATACGATCTAAGTTCGCTTTCATCTTGGTAGCCACAATCGGTTTCAGAGTCAATGCTTTCATAAAATCTGAAATAATATCTGAAATGATATCTCCAGCACCAATTGTAACTAGTTTTTTGACCTGCATTCCATCATGAATGGCATTCAATAAAGACATGCCGCCCAAACTATGACCAATAGCAAACTCAAATGGTCCGTATTGTTTGTCCAATTCTTTAATAGATTCAATAAACTCCAACAAAGACGACTGATTGCCTTTCAACTTTCCATGCGA
>CAZHSA010000351.1:0-4201 GCA_964535135.1 uncultured Kordia sp. | reverse complement strand
AGGATATTCTTCGTATACGTGATTCAGCTTGTGTTCTTTCATAAACGGTTCAATCTCGCGTGCAGCGGTTACTGGAATGACTTGATCTACACTTCCGTGAGAACAGTAAAAATTCAAGTGTTCGTAATTTTTATCAGTATCGAAATCAAAGATATTGTGATTCAAATATCCACTCAGCGCAATGACATTTTTTACTTTTTCAGGATAGGTAAACGCTACGGAGTAACTCAAAATGGTTCCCTGACTGAATCCTAACAAGGTAATATTTTTTGCATCTACAGGATAATTCGCAACGACTTCATCAATGAAAGTTGCCACTGCATCTCTCGATTCAATCGCGTGTTCGTCATTGCTTATCTTTTCAGTAGCGGTGTAGTGAATGTCATACCACGAATATCCATACGGTTGCAAATCTCGCGGAGCGCGGACCGAAATCACAAATAGATTCTCAGGCAATTCTTTGGCAAACGAAAATAAATCTTCTTCATTACTGCCATAACCGTGTAACAAAATAATGGCTGGTGCGTTTTCTGTGTTAACTTTTGGCGTTCTAATGATATGATGTAGTGATAACTTTTTTGCTTGCATGATAGCGTAATGTTTTTTAAATAGTTTTAAACCATTCCTGGAAATAATCGCCCACGAGCGGAATTGGTCGGTGTTCGCGTTGTATGGCATTGACGAATCCAAACGTCCATAATACGACGAAAAATACGTAAAATGGTCCAGAAACCATCCAACTATTGAAATAGCCAATAAAAATGGCAATGGAATAAAAGAGAATGTTCAATCCTAATGATTGACGAATGTGCATGGCAGCATACTTGTTTTTAGTCTCCATGTTCATCGAATAGGCAATCACGAGCCCAATAAGTGTCAGGTACGAAATCATCGCAGCTTGTCTACCTTCTTCTATGGTTTTTGCGTCCATTACAAACCTACTTTTTGTTGATTATGAATGATTCCATATACAGTTCCTTTTAGTTCTTTGCCTAAAAAAGCACTGTTTTGAGAGCTACTATGAATGTGTTCTTTGGCAAATGTGTACTTTTCTTCTGGATTGAAAAGCGTGAAATTCGCTGCTTGTCCAACAGCAATTGACGAAGTTTCTACACCAAATCGTTCTTTTCCCGAACTCAGCAACTTTACGGTCGTTTCCGTATCAAATATCGTTTGCAAGGCACCAAAAGCCGTTTCTAAACCAATAGTTCCGTACATGGCATTGTCAAATTCTACTTTTTTATGTTCTACATCAATCGGATTGTGATCGGAAGTCACCATGTCAATCGTGCCATCTTGTAAACCTTCCATCAACGCGATGCGATCATTTTCAGTTCGTAATGGTGGCAATACTTTGTAATTGGTGTCAAATTCTTCCAATTCGGCATCTGTCATAACGAGATTGTGAATCGCTACAGCGCAACTTACATTCAAGCCTTTCGCTTTTGCTTCCCGAATTAATTGTACCGACTTTGCCGTTGAAATCGTAGGAATGTGTAATTTCCCTTTGGTATATTCTAACAAAAACAAATCGCGCGCCACGTGCAATTCTTCCGCCAAGGATGGAATACCTTTTAAGCCTAATCGCGTACTGTTGTGTCCTTCATTCACAATGCCTTTTCCCACAATTTGATTTTCCTGTGGAAACGACAATACCAAACCGTCAAAATTATCCGCATATAACAAGGCAATCTTCAGCAAGTTCGGATTCGCAATCGCTTTTTGATAATCGCCAAACGCAATCGCGCCTGCGTTTTTCATATCAAACAATTCCGCCAAATCCACACTTTTACTAGCATTCGTCAACGCGCCAATAGGGTAGAGGTTGACAGCATTTCCAAAAGATTTACTTTTTAAAAAGGCAATATCTGCTTTCGTATCGGCAATCGGATGTGCGTTCGGGTTTACCGCAATTCCTGTAAAACCACTTTTTGCAGCCGTTTTCAATCCATTTTCAATCGTTTCGCGTTCTTCAAATCCGGGTTCACCTAAACTCACGCTGCTGTCAAACCAACCTTGCGAAACATGAAGGTTTTCAAGTGAAATAACGTCGTAATTATTTGGATTTTCTATGGAAGCGGCAATCTGTGTAATGATTCCGTTTTCTATCAAAATATCGTTTGTAGCGTGATGATGTTCACTCGCTGCATCAATGATAGTGGCGGATTTTATGATGAGGTTCATTTAACGAATTTTAAAATCAACATTTCAATACCTAAAAATACTAGCGCAAAAATAACAAACCATTTCCAAAGCGAAGCAACGGACTGTTCATTTTTTAAATCTTCAAAAAATTGCGCAACCGTTGTATGCGTATTTTCAGGATACAGATTTTTGATATTGTGGTATTGTAATGTACTTTCGCTTCGATCAAAATTGTAGCTAATTTGCTGTAATTCAGCAGCTTGGTTTTTAATGCTGTAAATGCCCGCGTTCGCTGGAAATTCCTCTGTAGTCAGTCGAACTTTGGTATTGGTAGTTTGCTGTAGCGGAATAAATTCTTCATCAGCTTTGGCAATGGTCAACACGGCATCTTGTCCGAGAGACGTTTGCACATCAACGATATTTTCGCGCCCTAGCGTGTAATATAAATTGGTTAAGCGCAAGCTATTTTTTCCAATATTATATAAAATCGGAACGATTAAAGGCGAATTTTTAAAGTTGGAATTTTCAGTATTAATCGGCGCCGTAAATGCATAGGTTTCGTTATTCTCGATCAAGAAAGGCAAGTTGTTTTCAAAGCGTAAAATGGCGGCAGTCGTCACCAAACCGTAGTATTGATTTACTTTCGGGTATTGAAAATTTGTCACTTCTTTCTCAAACACATTGGTAAACAACGGATGCGAAAAGTTAATCTTGGTAATTTTCTTTTCGTTGGTATCTTTCACTTCTTGTAAAAAGCTAAATCCATTAGTTTTTAAAAGTTCGTTGTAACTCGCTAGATTGCTTTCCTTGGCGGGAATAATCACGAGTGAACCACCATTTTGTTTGAAACTACGCAGTGCTGTCAACAACGGATTCGGAATGGTTTTTAATTCATTCAAGATAACCAATTGTTGCGTGCTAATGTCGTTGTAATTCAATTGTGTTAGCGGTGAAGAAATCAAGTTGAATTCGTCGTCCGTGTATAGTTTTTTCAAGAATTCATCAGCTGCTTCGTTGATCGCGAGGACATTAATTTTTTCGGGTTTGTTGATGTTGAAGAACAAACTATTGTCAAATTGCAAACTGGTATCATCAATGCGTACATTACCTTGAATCACTTTGTTGGAAGGAATTGAAAAGCTCACTTCCGAACTTTTTTGCGCCTCCAAACTCACAGACGATTTCGCAATCAGACTTTCGCCGTCGTACAATGAAACAGGCACATCTTGCACAGGAACTCCCGAATTTTTTACCACGACAGCAATCTTTACCGAATTTGCGTCTTGTTCGGCAATGTATAGACTATCGAGCGCAATATTGTTGCCATTGGAAGGTTTCAGTTGAATATAATTCGTTGTAAATGTACTATCTGTTTGAACTGAAAGCTGTTCGTTTTGTTGAAAATCAGAAATCAAAATTAAGTTCTTGACAGAATTCTTTTGTTTCGAAAACAACTTGCGTCCTTTCAGCAATACTGAAGGAATCGCTTCTTGTTCGTGTGAATACTCCAAACGCAACAACTCATTTCGAATACTTTTAATCGTCGTATTTTTGAACGTTTCTGTATTCGTAAAAATCGAAACTTCTTCCTCTTCGGGAACCGTATTTAACAATTCTTGTACTGCACGTTTCAGCAACGCACCTTTTTCGCCTTTACTTTGCATGCTAAACGAATTGTCTAAATAAATCACCGTTTCTTTCTCCGTTTTTACAATATCACGATTTGCAAAATACGGTTGTGCAAAGGCAAACACTAAGCCCGCAATGGCTAACAAGCGCGTACATAGAATCAGCCATTTCTTTAACTGTGAACTTTTTCGTGTTTGCAGAATTACATTTTGGAGAAACTTTACATTCGTAAATGCGGTTTTCTCAAAACGTCGTAACTGAAAAAGGTGAACGAGAATAGGAATAAGGAGTAAAAATAGCGCGTAAAGTACTTCTGGGTGTTTGAATTGCATTCCTAACTAAACATTTGTTCAAATATAAACGTTTAATTTTATTTTATGGAGGTTTTGGGTTTATAATGATTTGTTAAAAGGTTTGAGGTATGTGA
>CAZHSA010000350.1:0-4204 GCA_964535135.1 uncultured Kordia sp. | reverse complement strand
AAATGCTAAAGCAGTAATTTTCTACTTCTTTAGACGACCAAGCAATCGCTGTATTATTTTTCAAAACTTTAATTTTAAAAGAAGATTTATTATGTCATATTTTTTTACCTCTGAATCGGTTTCAGAAGGACATCCAGACAAAGTAGCAGATCAGATTTCTGATGCTTTAATTGATAATTTTTTAGCGTTCGATCCTGAATCGAAAGTAGCTTGCGAAACTTTAGTAACTACAGGGCAAGTTATCTTAGCTGGAGAAGTAAAATCGAACACGTATTTAGACGTACAAAAAATTGCTAGAGAAGTCGTTAACAAAATTGGCTATACGAAAAGCGAATATATGTTTGACGGAAATTCTTGTGGTGTTTTATCGGCAATTCACGAGCAATCGGAAGACATCAATAGAGGTGTTGATAGAGAAACGAAAGAAGAGCAAGGTGCTGGTGATCAAGGTATGATGTTTGGCTATGCGACGAAAGAGACTGAAAATTTAATGCCATTAGCATTAGATTTATCACATTTAATGCTGATTGAACTCGCTGCTTTGCGCAGAGAAAATAAAGAGATTACGTATTTACGTCCTGATGCGAAAAGTCAGGTAACAATTGAATACGATGATACTAATGTTCCTTCACGCGTAGAAGCAATTGTAATTTCTACACAACATGATGATTTTGACGAAAATGATGAAGTAATGTTAGCTAAAATCCGTAAGGATATTGTTGATATTTTAATTCCACGTGTAAAATCGAAATTAAAGCCAGAAATTCAAGCTTTATTTGGTGATGACATTAAATATCACATCAACCCAACTGGAAAATTCGTAATTGGAGGACCACACGGAGATACAGGATTAACAGGTAGAAAAATTATCGTTGATACCTACGGTGGAAAAGGTGCACACGGTGGTGGCGCTTTTTCAGGAAAAGATCCAAGTAAAGTAGATAGAAGTGCTGCATATGCGACACGTCACGTAGCGAAAAACTTAGTTGCTGCTGGTGTTGCTGATGAAATTTTAGTACAAGTTTCTTATGCAATCGGAGTTGTAGAACCAATGGGAATCTTTGTAGATACTTACGGAACTGCAAAAGTGAATATGACCGATGGAGAGATTGCTGAGAAAGTAACTGAAGTATTTGATATGCGTCCTGCAGCAATTGAAAGTCGTTTAAAATTACGTACACCAATGTACAGTGAAACGGCAGCTTACGGACACATGGGACGTAAAAACGAAGTGATTTCAAAAACATTTACAACACCAACTGGCGAAACAAAAACCATGGATGTTGAATTGTTTACTTGGGAAAAATTAGACTTTGTTGATAAAGTTAAAACAGCTTTCGGATTGTAAGATTCTAAGCTTAGTTGTATATTTAGAAAGCCGCTTCTGTTGTTATGGAAGCGGTTTTTTAGTTACAATTTGTATTATAATATTGAAGTAGTTTTTTGAGTTGCGTTGTTTCTTTTTGTGACTTCTCTGAGAATTTTCCGCGGAAAGCGACACATTTATTTAATTCGCTTAGTAAAGAGTTGAATTCTTTTTGCGTGCGAACATACCCGTGAAAAAAATCACTTACTACAAAGTCTGTATTTCCCCAATTGGTAGGATCGTGTTGGTATAGTTTTATGCTTCCTTCATTAATTACAACATCCATCAATGTTAACGAAACAGAATTGTTCGGCGTTAATGCCACCATTTCTTCTACATAATAGTTGTTATTTTTTCGGTAGTGATGAACTTGATAAATTTTGTCATACGTAAAAATTTGTTTGTCGGCATTTTCATTTACTACTTTTACCTTTCCAATTTTCCCAACACCTCTGGTAAATCGGATTTTTTTACCAAAAACAGTATCATTTGTATGAAGCACAACAAAATTTTTATGTTGTTTCACTCTTGGCAAACTACTACAGGCACTGACAAGTAGACAAATGCAAATATATTTTAGTATCGTTTTCATTGTATTTTTATGGTTTTTTCAGATTCATCAATCACAGTTTTCGTTATAAAAGCGAATCATTTTTTCCAGATTTTTCTTTTTGCGCTGTTCTTTTTGGGTGAATTTTGTTTGAAAAGCTTCACATTTGTTTAAATGTACCAACAATCGCTTTCGTTGAAAATGTTTGTTCGCGTATCCATGATAAAATTCGCTCACAACAAACGGATAATCAGGACGAAATCCGGGATCATTTAGATATAAGCGTACTTTTCCTTGGTTGATAATGATATCCATTTCTACGTGGGTATCTTTGTAGTTGGGATTTTCTTCCACAATTTCTTGCACATTTTTTCTGTTTTTTCGATCATAATAATGTATTTGATAGATTTCGTCGTACATATATTTCTTCTCTTTACGATTTTCTCCCTTACCATTTCGAACGACAACCCAACCAAGATTTGAAAAACGTTTTGTCCCACTTATGTAATCACCGTAAATTGTATCTTTTGTATTTAGAATGATAAAACTCTTTTGTTGACCAGGCTTTTTGATAGATGCACAGGAAACATTCAACAGTAAAAAAATAACACTCATCCATATATATTTTTGCATACTTTTTATTTTCTTTTTTATGCTTAAAAATATAAAAGCCAACCATACTAAAAAATACGACGTTTTGCGTAGTTTTGAAGAGGTGTTGCTAAAGATTATAGTAAAGTCATAATGTTTTTAAGTTTTAATTCTAAAATTTTATTGTGAATCCAACAGAACGAAAAGAGATACGCACATTGTTGTTTATGGCGGTTTTAGTAATTTCCGCTGGTGAAATTGCCGAATATTTTTTAGATATTTCACCCTATTTACTCGGAATTACCAGAGGTTTCGGATTTGCCGCATTTGTGTTACTTCTTATAAAATATATAAAGTCAAAAAAAGCATTATAAATGTTTAGATGCTATTATAGTTACACAAGTATATTTGGCTATATTTAAGCACCTTTTAAACTAAAAAATATGTCACAAAAAGTACGTTGGGGAATTATCGGATTGGGCGGAATAGCACACAAATTTGCTGCCGATATGCAACGATCAGAAACCGCAATATTGTACGGAGTTGCTTCGCGAAGTATTGAAAAAGCGACTGCTTTCGCGCAAATGTATAACGCTGAAAAAGCCTTTGATTCGTATGAAGCATTGGTACATAATGACGAAATTGACATTGTGTATATTGCCACGCCACATACTTTTCATTTTGAAAATACAATGCTTTGCTTGCAACATGACAAAGCCGTTTTGTGTGAAAAGCCACTCGGAATTAATCTCACGCAAGTGCAAACCATGATGCAAGAAGCACAATCGCGAAACCTGTTTTTGATGGAAGCCATTTGGACACGATTTATGCCTTCGTATCAAAAAGTATTGCAATTAGTGAACGAGAACGCCATCGGAACTATTGTAAGCATTCGTGCCGATTTTGGACTTCGAACCACAGTCAATCCTGAAGGTCGTTTGTACAACAAAAAGTTAGGCGGCGGCTCGTTGTTAGATATTGGAATTTATCCAATTTTTTTAAGTCTTTTGCTCCTAGGAATGCCTTCTGAAATCAAAGCAATGGCGCGTATGACAGATACCGATGTAGACAGTTTTTGCAGCATGCTATTCGATTATGAGCATAATGCCAAAGCCGTTTTAGAGTCTACTTTTGAAGTAGATACACCAACAGAAGCGTATATTTACGGAACAGAAGGACTTATAAAGTTACATCGCAGTTTTCATCATGCAAATACCGTTACTTTGTATAAAAACGAAACAGAAACCGTATTTGAACTTCCGCATACTGGAATTGGATATATTCACGAAATTGAAGCTGTAAATGCTAATGTGTTGAATGGCGACACCGAAAATTCCATGTTACCATTAGCGTTTAGCGAGCAATTGATGACGATTATTGATCAAGTGAAAGCGAAAATTGGATTGCAATATGAATGATGAAATTAAAATCGTTTGAAACAAATTTGAAAGTAAGTCGTCTTACTTTATGAAACATCAAAAATCAAAGTTGATATTTGAATTTTAGCAAAACTAGTGCGGAAAAACCTCATCTCATATAGCATTTTAATAGTGTTGCTCATCGCAATTACCTTTTCGGCTGTTAGCACGTACGGACTGGAAATTAAAAAAAGAGCGCTGAAAATCGACGTTATTGAACTTTCGGATATTAAATACGGAATGTTTAATGTAGATGCTTGGGAAAAACAATTTGCCTCC
>CAZHSA010000349.1:0-4206 GCA_964535135.1 uncultured Kordia sp. | reverse complement strand
TCGTGAATTCGTGGTTAGAAAAAATGTTAGTATTGAGTTATGAGAATTGAGTATTGAGATTTTTTCAAAGACAATTTTTTACTATTACAGAAACAGATTGCGACGTCATTCTTCCTCGCAAAGACGTTTCAAATAAGTTTAGATTCCTGCTTCAGCAGGAATGAAAAAGAGAAGAAATCTAAAAGCGGAGCGATCTAATATCTAAGAGCGATAGCGATCTAAGAGATTCCTGCCTCCGCAGGAACAGGTCTAAAAGCGAAGCGTATCTAAGAGATTCCTGTCTACGCAGGAACAAGTCTAAAGCAAAGCGTTTCTAACAACCTACATGAAACAACGCATCACCTTGATTCACAACCGCTTGATTGTTAATGCAAAACACAAAACCCTTGTATGGCGCTTTTACTTCTTTACAGTAATTGGCAAATGTATCAGTTACAAAACCAAGAACTTCTCCTTTTTGAATAGAACTTCCATTCAACACTTGTGGGACAAACATGCCAGCCGTTGGCGCACGTAACCATTTGCGTTCGGTAAGAAATTCGGTTTCCTCGCGTTCAATCAGCATCGGATCAATTTTGTCGATCATTTTCAAATATTTCATAACGTTTAAAATCCCTTGAATGCCTTCACGAATTGCATATTCGTCAAAACGCATGCTTTCGCCACCTTCATACACAATAATTGGAATTTTCCGGTCATACGCCGTTTTTCGAAAGGATTTTGTAATTAAAGAGGTCGCAAAATAAAAAGGCGCATTAAAGACTTTGGCTAAGGTTTCACTTGCTGCAAAATCTGCGGTAAAGCGTATCTGCGGATGATTGTGACGTTGCGCACCACCTGTGTGTAAATCAATTCCAAAATCGACATGCGGTAGGATTTCATTGGTGACATGATAGGCAATTCTCGCGGCAAGCGAACCATTTTTAACACCAGGAAAACTTCGATTCACATCTTTGCCATCAGGTACTTGGCGTGAAAAGTGGATAAACCCAAAAATATTGAGTAAAGGTAATACAATCACAGCGCCAGTTTCTACTTTATAACAACCTTCAAACAGCATTCTACGAATGATTTCCACACCGTTAATTTCATCGCCATGCAAACCACCTTGTACCAACAAGGTAGGGCCAGGTTTTTCAGCATTAAACACATACACAGGAATATCAATCAAAGTTCCCGTAGGCAAGCGATCAATTGGAATTTTAATCCATTTGGCTTCACCAGGTTTCACAGCTTCACCTTGAATGGTAATTGTTTTATTTTTTGAATTTTCGAGCATTCTTTTCAACATATTTAATAATCTCACCGGCAACATTTACTTTGGTATGTGCTTCAATGCCTTCCAAACCTGCAGACGAATTGGCTTCAATAACCAGCGGTCCACGTTTGGAACGAATAATATCTACGCCACACACAGGCAATCCTAATACTTTGGCAGTGTGAATGGCAATCTTCTTTTCGTAATTCGTCAAGGTTACAGATTCCATAGAACCGCCGCGATGCACATTGCTTCTAAAATCTTCATCGCCGCTAGAGCGCATCATGGAAGCCACAATTTTATTGCCCACAATATACACGCGAATATCTTGTCCGTTGGCTTCTTCAATAAACTCCTGCATAATAATATTTACGTTCATATTATACAGCGATTCAATAATAGATTTTGCCGATTTTTTGCTGTCTGCAATCATCACGCCGAGTCCTTGCGTGCCTTCTTGTAGTTTTATAATAATAGGTGCGCCACCGAGTAATTCAATATGTTCTTTAATATTAGAAGTATCTTTTGCAAACAATGTTTTCGGAATCGGAATGCGTTTTCGAGCTAAAATTTGCATAGTACGCAGCTTATTTCTCGAACGAATAATACCGAGTGATTTTGCAGTAGTAAACGTACCGTTCATTTCAAACTGCTTTACAATTGCGGAACCATGTCGCGTTACCGAAGTTCCAATACGTGGAATAATAGCATGTGCGCCCATGGTAATATTTTCTGAACCAAAATAAATCTGCGGTTTTGCATCTTCCCCAAGCATGATGGCACATTTCGTATGATCAATCACTCTCACATTATGTCCTTTTTTGGCGGCTTCGTGATACAATCTATTCGTAGAATAAATTCGGGAACTAATAGAAAGAATATAAATATTCATTATAGAAGAAATCAAGTAAGATTTTCTAAAAATAAGTAAACTTTCTTAGTTTAAAAGAATTGAGTGCTAAAAAACGGCAAATAAGTGTTTTTGAAAGTGTTTTTATATATTTAGATGGTGAATTTTGTAATAATTCTTTGTGTTGAATCGTTACTGATGTGAAAATAATTATTGTAAATCAAAAAACAATCTGATGAAAAAAATAATCCCGATTGCCATCATTTTAAGTCTTTTTCTTTATGCGTGCCCTTCCAATGAAGATTGTTGTCTGCCCAATACAGCATCCGCAAATTTGATCATTAAGTTTAAGTTTGATGCCACACAAGAACGTTTGAACAATTTGGGACAACCAGCAACGATTCCCGCTGGAAATGCCGCGCAATCACCAACTTTTGCCCGCATGAGTGCGAATTATATCGAATTCGCGCCAAACGCAACTACACTATTGGGCGACGGAGACATCATTTATTTCGGTGAAGAAACGACGCAAGGTGGCGATTTGGCGATAGATTTTCAAACAGCACAATTTGCAGGAAACGATGAAGTTTTTATTACCATTCCTTTAGAAGAAGTAGCACAGGGAACGTATGATTGGGTGCGTGTTTCGTTGGCATACCAAGAAGGAAGCATCAATTTTTTGCAAAACGGCAATGAAATTACAGGCACATTGGCAAGTTTTGTCGGTTACAATAGTTACATCTCAAGTTTTGACGTCAACGGAATGACCTTTAATATTAATGAAAATAAATTACAAGGATTTTGGGCGTTTGAATCCTCAGGGTTTATGACGCAAGGACAAGCACCAGCAGGAGCAACCACAGTTCCAAATCCGTTATTCAATTCGTCTCCAGTGCCCCAAGGTTCGTGTGTAGTTACAGGACAATTCGCGAATGCATTTACCATTACAGGAAACGAAACCCAAGATGTAGAAGTAACACTTTCATTTTCTGTAAACAATAGTTTTGAGTGGACAGAAATCAACGCCGATGGAAAATATGAACCTTCAATTGGTGAACAACCTGTTGATATGGGACTCCGAGGATTGATTCCTACTTTTTCAAACTAATAAAAATAACAAAAGAAATATACTTTGTGATTAGTATCTAAAAAGATACTTTGCTGTTTTTTACAATTTCAAAGGGAATGGTCGCAAACGTTGTAGCTAAACAAAGAAACAAAGTGTTTGCCTATTTTGTAAACTACTTAAATTCATTCTAAATAGACTTCAAAATAGTTCCTAAAACTTGTAGACATTCTGCTTGCATCGTATATTTGTAACACAAATAATTAATCACAATTATAATGAGCGGAATTTTGAATTCTTCGATTGGAAGAAAGTTTGCGATGGCACTTTCAGCACTCTTCCTAATGGTTTTTATCTTACAACATTTTGCAATTAATATTCTTTCTGTATTCAGTCCCGATACTTTTAACGAAGCTTCTCACTTTATGGGAACATTTTGGGCAGTACAGTTCATATTGCAACCAGTATTAATCTTTGGCGTTATTTTTCACTTTGCGATGGGATTTGTGTTAGAAATCCAAAACAACAAAGCAAGACAAGTGAGTTATGCGAAAAATAATGGTGCTGCAAATTCTTCTTGGATGAGCAGAAACATGATTTGGAGTGGAGGATTTATCCTAGTATTTATTGTAATTCACATGATCGATTTCTGGGTTCACGAAATGAATGTTAAATATGTAGCAGGTGATATGACAGGATTAGTCAATCCTGCAGATCCAACTAGTGGATTTAGATATTACGAAGAATTGGTTGTAAAATTTGAACCAATTTGGCGTGTGGCATTATACTGTGTTGGCTTTATCTTTTTAGCATTACACTTATTACACGGATTTGGTTCAGCGTTCCAATCAGTTGGAGCAAACAACAAATACACAAAAGCATTGAAAGGTGTAAGTAAAGTATATGCTATCGGAATTCCAGTAGGATTTATTTTCATTGCATTATTCCATCACTTCACAGGAACTCATTAAAAAAAACTTATCAAAACTATGGCTTTAGATTCAAAAATACCTCAAGGACCACTGGCAGATA